>CBFCYU010000031.1:0-13420 GCA_965602415.1 uncultured bacterium
ATAGGTCGCGTCCGCCGGTCCCGATTGCTTGCGAGATCCCGCCGCCGAGATAATGGACGAGAGAGCTGATCTCCTGAATCCCCGTTCCCGAGGCACCGATGATCCCGATCGATCCCCGGCGGACGACGTTGGCGAACCCGAGCGGAGCCCCGTTGAGGATGGCGGTGCCGCAGTCGGGGCCCATCATCAACAGACCGCGATCGATCGCCTCGTCCTTGAGGGAGATCTCGTCTTCGACGGATACGTTGTCCGAGAAGAGCATCACTTGGAGGCCCTGACGAAGCGCCTGACGCGCCTCACGGACCGCGTAGTCGCCGGGAACGGAGATGAGCGCAAGGTTGACGTTCGGGTCGGCCTGAATTGCCTCAAAGATGGTCATCGGCCGCGACGCGCCGGCCGGGCCGCTTTCGTCGACTGCTGGGCCGGTCAGCAGGAGCCTGAAGTGATCGTTCGCTACGTCGATCACCTCTTCCGATGCTCCATCAATCGCGATGACTAGATCATTTGGATGAATCGGCGAAGCCGATTCATCTATCGCGAATCCGACGGCCCTCAGGCTGTCGAGATTCGCGCGCGTCCCCATGGCGACGATCGCCTTGTCAACGTCGGGGAGCTGCTCGAGTTCGTGGCTGATCCGCATCAGAAAGACAGAATCGAAGTAGCGGTTTTGCTCGATCAGGACCCGCTTCATGATCCCTCGCTCTTCTCCCGGAAGCGCAGCAGGATGCGCTCGTAGTTCAGCGGGAGCGTGGTGAACTCAATCCCAAGCGCATCGAAGAGGGCGTTCCCGACGGCCGATGGAACGGAGATCATCGGGTGCTCGGCCACGCCACGTGCCCCGTACGGTCCACCGGGTTGCGGGTTCTCGAGGAGGATCTGCTGTGATCGCCGCGGGAGGTCCTTCGCGGTCGGGATCTTGTAGTCGACGAACGCCGGGTTGAGGAAGCGGCCGGACTTGTCGAACCGGAACTCCTCCCACAGCGCGGAGCCGAGGCCCTGAACGACCCCGCCGACGACCTGTCCGACACAGAGCTTCGGGTTGAGGACCTTCCCCGCATCGATCGCAGTGGCGATATCGAGGATCTCGATCTCGCCGGTCTGCGTGTCAACTTCGACCTCGACGCCGTGCGCGCCGTACGTCCAATACTGGGCCGGAAGCCCTTGGCCGGTCTTCGGATCGAGGTGTGTCAGCCCGGTGGCGATGTAGCGGCCGTGGCCGATGACCGGCCCGCCGATCGAGTTGCCGTTCTCGAACGTGTAGCCGAGGGCGAGCTGCGAATACGGGATCCGCCGATCCGGCTGGCCCTCGACGAACGCTGCCCCGTCCGCGCAGACGATCTCATCCGGCGCAACGTCGAGCGCCCGTGCCGCGACGTCGCGGATCTGTCGGAGACAGTCGGCCGCGGCCTCGATGGTCGCGTTCCCACCCATATACGCGAACCGGCTCGCCACCGTCTGCCAGTCGTACGGTGAGAAGGCCGTGTCGCACTCCCACGTAACGTGGACCTTCTCGATCGGGATCTTCAACTCCTCGGCGGCAATCTGCTTGAGGACCGTGTAGGTCCCCTGCCCGTAGTCGACGCCGGAAACGAGGACATCGGCCGCTCCGTCTTCGTCGAGCTTGATCACGACGGCGCACGACGTGTACGTTGGCATCGCCGGCGCCTTGTGGAGCATCGCGACCCCCTTGCCGCGCACCTTGTGAGGCTCGCTCGGCGGCTCGCTCGGAGTCCCCCAGTCGATCGCCCTTGCGGCCGCGTCGAGGCACTCGACCGGGCTCCCGTGCCCGGCGGTGAACGATTCACCGGTGATCGTCGTCTCGCCCTCTCGGAGGAGGTTCGCCCGCCGAAACTCGACGGGATCCGTGTCGAGCCTTCGGGCCATCATGTCGATCGCCCGCTCGATCCCCCACAGGACCTCGAGGTGCCCGAACCCGCGGTAGGCGGTGCCGAAGATCTTGTTCGTGTAGACGACGTAGGAGTCGATCCAGCAGTTCGGAATGACGTACGGCCCGGCGCCGGAGTAGGCGGCCGCGCGGCCGACGTTGACGCCGTAGTCGGCATAGGCACCGGCGTCCCAGACGTAGGTCGCCTTGAGGGCAACGATCTTCCCGCTTCGGTCGGCGCCGATCTCGACGGTCGAATGGAGCCCCTGCCGCGACGGGAGGGTGTTGAACTCCTCTTCGCGGGTGGCGACGATCTTGATCGGGCGGCCTGCCGCGGCCTTCGACAGGACATAGGCGAGCGGCTCCAGGTGCAGGCCTGCCTTCCCGCCGAAGCCCCCGCCGACGTACGGGACATGAACGCGGAGGTTCGCGTGCGGGAGGCCGAAACAGACGCTCAACAGATGGCGGACGGTGTAGGGGGACTGGCTCGAGGTCCAAATCTCGGCGCGATCGCCCGGGAGAACCTGGACGATCACCGCGTGCGTCTCCATTGGCACGTGTTGGACCGGCGGATTGTAGAACTCGGTGCTCAGTGTCACGTCGGCCGAGGCGAACGCGACGTCGAAGTTGCCTTTCCGTACCTTCTGATGATGGGCCACGTTGGTGTGGGGCCGAGGGAAGAAGACGCCCTTCATGTGTTCGTAGGTGTGCAGATTCGGGTGGACGAGCGGCGCGCTCTCCTCCAATGCGTCGCGCGGGTCGAGGACCGGATCGAGCGGCTCGTACTCGATCTCCACGAGGCGGCAGGCCGCGCGCGCGATGTCCAGCGTGTCCGCCGCGACGGCAACGACGGCCTCTCCCTGGTACCGAACGACGCCGCGCGCGAGGATGCACTTGTCCTGCATGTAGAGACCGAGTTGGTAGCAGAGCCCGTCGCCGGTCAGGACCGCACGCACGCCGTGAAGCGCCGCGGCGGCCGAGGTATCGATTCGCACGATTCTTGCTGACGCGTGCGGCGAGGTCACGAGGGCGGCGTGAAGCATCCCGGGGATGGCAAGGTCGTGGGTGTACCGTGCCGCGCCGGTCACTTTATCGATTGCGTCGTCGCGGGCCACCGGCTTCCCGACGTAGCGAAGCTCACTCGTCATCGCGCTCGCCTCCTACCGCACCATCTGCCTGGTCACGGCCCTCGAGAAACCGACCGTCAGCGCCGGTTTCTCGCCTCTGCTGTTCGGCTGCAAGCCGAATAGCACTAACGATGGCTTCATAACCGGTGCATCGGCACAGGTTTCCGGCGATTGCCTCGACGATCTCGTCGTCCGACGGGTTCGGATTCCGTTCGAGCAGCGCGCAGGCTGACATGATCATCCCCGGGGTGCAGAAGCCACACTGAACGGCCCCGGCGTCGATGAACGCTTTCTGGAGAGCGGACAACTCGCCGTCGTGCGCTTCGCCTTCGATGGTGCGGACCTCGCACCCGTCCGCCTCGACAGCGAGGACGAGGCAGGCGGTAACGGCCACTCCGTCGAGGAGGACGGTGCAGGCACCGCACTCGCCGATCCCGCAGCCTTCCTTGGTTCCCGTTAGATGCAGCGGCTCGCGGAGGAGTTCGAGCAACGTCATCGAGGCGGGAACCTTCGCACGCTCGCGTTGTCCGTTCACGGTCAGCGTGATCTCGTGCATCATGATTTACCTCCCCGATCGAGAAGACGATCGAGCAGACGCCGGAGGAGCACGGGAAGGACGGCGCGTCGATAGGCGGCCGACGCTCGGACGTCGCTGATCGGCGATGTGGCCGCTTCGGCAAGCGTGATGACGCGGTTCACGATCGACTCGAACGAGTCGCTGCGGACGTCGATCGGATCGAGAAGAACCGGTGTCGGCGCGCAGCTTCCGACGGCGACGTTCAGCGTCTCGGCGCTTGGCGCGTACGATCCGGCGACGTTGACGACGGCGAGGTCGTGCCCCCGGATTCGCTGTTGCTTGATGAACGCGGTCCGCATGCCCTTCTCGGGTGCGGGGATTCGGATGTCGATGACGATTTCGTTCGGCGCGAGGCACGTTCGCTTGACGCCGGTGAACAGCTCGTCGATCGGGATCGTCCGTCGTTCGCTCGGGCTCGCGACGGAGAGTCGGGCATCGAGGCTCAACAGGATCGGCGCCGCGTCGGCGGCAGGCGACGCGGTGCAGACGTTCCCAGCGAGCGTAGCACGATTGCGGAGCTGGTAGGTTCCGATCGAGAGGGCCGCATCAGCGAGCGCAGGGAGCGATTCGCGGATCGCTCGGTGCTCGGCGAGGACGTTCAACGGGACCGCCGCTCCGATGATGACCTCGGGTCCGTCGAGCTGGAGTCGGGCGAGCTCGTCGATCGACTTGATGTCGAGCAACAGCTTCGGCGCTCGAAGTCCGTTTCGAATCTCGACCAGGAGGTCCGTTCCACCGGCGAGGATCGAGGCACCGCCCGTCTCGCCGAGGAGACGGCAGGCCTCGGCTACCGAACGGGCACGAACGTAATCGAACGCTCCGAGCATGGGTCTCTCCTCTCTGGTCGATGCTCGCTGAGACGAGTCGACGCGCCACTGAAAGGCGAAAAGACGGGCTGCATCAGCCTCGTCAAGCCTCCATGATAGACAACGGGCCGGGATTTGCCAAGTCATCTGACAGGTTGGGCTGATTCGCTTTGTGTATGATCGGAGTTCCTGCGGGGCGGAGGGAGGGGGAATGGCCGAGGGAAGTCCATCCGATGCCGTACGATCCGTCGTTGCGCTTGTCCAATGTCCGTCGTACGAAGCGAAAGAAGTAGACGGAGCTATCGATCGAGGGATCGAGCTGCTCGGTGGAATCGGAAGGTTCGCTGCGCCGGGTGAGACGATCGTGTTGAAACCGAACCTCCTCGTCGCACGCGATGCCGAGCGGGCCGTGACGACGCACCCCAGCGTCTTCCGCGCCGTCGCTCGGCGGTTCGCCGAAACGGGTGCCGAGGTCAGCTACGGCGACTCTCCCGGATTCGGTCGTCCGGCGACCGTCGCCCGACGGGCCGGACTCACTTCGATCGCTGAGGAGCTGGGGATCACTCTCGCCGAGTTCACGCGGGGCCGGACTGTCTCGTTCCCGGAAGGTGACCTAATCAAGCAGTTCACGATTGCCGAGGGCATCCTTGCGGCCGACGGGATCGTCTCGCTGCCGAAGATGAAGTGTCACGGCCTGACCCGAATCACTGGCGCGATCAAGAACCAATATGGCTGCATCCCCGGGCCGCTGAAGGCCGAGTTTCACGCCCGGCTTCCGAACGCCGACCTCTTCTCGCGGATGCTCGTCGATCTGAATCGCTTCCTGCGTCCCCGCCTGTTCGTCATGGACGGGATCGTCGCGATGGAGGGGAATGGTCCACAGAACGGGACGCCACGCTCGATGAACGTGCTCCTGTTCTCGGCCGACCCGGTGGCGCTTGATGCAGCGGTCTGCGCGATCATCGGGCTTGATCCCACGCTCGTCCTGCCGATCGTTCATGGAGAAAGGTTCGGGCTCGGTCGCGCGACCGACATCGAGTACGTTGGCGATTCGATCGACTCGTTCATCACGCCGGACTTCGACGTAAATCGCCGCCGAGCCTCGACGACTGGCGGACCGGGGCGTTACAGTCGGCTGGCGCGGCGGCTCGTTGTCCCGCGGCCGGTAGTCCGCCCGCAGAAGTGCACGAAGTGCGGAACCTGCGTCGAGGTCTGCCCGGTCTCGCCGAAGGCCGTCCAGTTCGAGGACGGCGATCGAGCTCGCCCCCCCGTGCACGACTACGATTGCTGCATTCGCTGCTATTGCTGCCAGGAGATGTGTCCTGAGGGCGCGATCGAGCTCCGCGTCCCGCTCTTCGGGCGGATCATCCACCGCGGCTAGTACGCGCCTTGATTCCTTGGGAACGCCGCTTCACCATTCAGTCGGTGAACGAACCATGACGCATGAACACCACCATCACGAGCACTCGACAGGTGGCCGGGTCGGTGTCGCCTTCTGGTTGAACCTGGCGTTCGCGCTCCTCGAAGTCGTCGGGGGGCTCTGGACCAACAGCGTGGCCGTCCTCTCCGACGCGCTCCACGACTTCGGAGACAGCATCGCCTTGGGGCTGACGTGGCACTTCGCGCGTGTGTCGGAGCGGAAGGGTGACGAGACGTTCACGTTCGGCTATCGGCGGTTCTCGCTGCTTGGTGCGTTGGTCATGTCGTTCGTTCTCTTCGCCGGAGGACTCGTGGTCCTGTTCGAAGCGATCCCCCGGCTTCTGTCGCCCGAGGTGTCGAACGCGAGGGGGATGATCTACCTCGCCGTGGCGGGGATCGTGATTAATGGCGTGGCCGCGTTGCGGATGCGCGGCGGCCGGAGCCTGAGCGAACGGGTGGTGACGTGGCACTTCATCGAGGACGTCCTCGGTTGGCTCTCCGTGCTCGTCGCGGGGATCGTCATGTCGTTTACCGAGATTCGGATCCTCGATCCGGTGCTGTCGATCCTGATTACGCTGTACGTGCTCTGGAACGTCGGGCGCCGGTTGAAGGAGACGCTTGTCATCCTCTTGCAGGGGACGCCGCGGGACGTGTCGGTCGAGCGAGTCGAGGAGGTCATCCGAGCGATCCCGGGGGTCTGTGATGTGCATCACACCCACATCTGGACGCAAGACGGGGAGCGCCACGTTCTGACGACCCACGTTGCTGCCGACGCGGAGACGACCCTCGGGGAAACGGGCGATCTTCGTCGTCGAATTCGTGACAGCCTTCGGCCTCTCGGGATCCTTCACGTGACGATCGAGGTCGAGCATGCGTCCGACTGCGGATGCTCTGCGGCCAACGATTGTCGCGCCTCGTAGACCGCACGCCCGCATCTCGAATGAAACGTTTCGCGGCTCCGTGTGTAGTATTGCCAAGGAGGTGTGCACCATGTGCCTGACTGCGTGGCTGCTTCTGTCGTTCTTCTGGGCATTCTGGGTGTTTGCATTTGGCGGCTGGTGGTGCGGAGGAATCTGCTAGGCCTCGCGATCGGGGCTCGCTGAGCGCCAATCGTAAAGGTAAGAGGGTCCTTTCTCAGGGTGCGGGGCTCAACACGAGCCCCGTTTTTCTCGTTTTGGATCGTCACACAATCACCAGCGGAACTTCACGCCTTGACGACGCCGATTGCGATCCCATGCTGTATACGACCTCGGAAGGATCTTGAGGATGAGAATGCAGCAGGAACTGAAGATCGAAGGGATGCACTGTACAGCGTGTGCCCAGACGGTTGAGCGGGCGCTCCACGGTATTGAGGGAGTGCAGAGCGCTGCAGTCCATCTCCTCACCGAACGGGCAACGATCGAGCACGACGAGCGGGTGTCCGCGGAGCGGATGATCGAGGCGGTCGTTGCGGCCGGGTATCGAGCGCGTACCGTCTCCTCCGACCGGCGGATCGACGTGGAGATTGAAGGGATGACGTGCGCGAGCTGTTCGAACGCTGTGGAGCGTGCGCTTGCGCAGGTCGACGGCGTCCGTTCGGTGACGGTGAATCTCGCAACCGAGCGGGCGAGCCTCGTGATCGATGAACAGATTGGCGAGGCCGTGCTCGACGAAGCGGTCCGAAAGGCCGGCTATCGACTCGGGAGACGGGTCGGAGCGTCAGTGGCGGAGGAGGAGGATCGCCTCGCCCAGGACCAGCTGCGCGTCAGGGCGGCCGGCCGGCGGATGAAGGTCGCGTGGGCGTTCGCCGCTCCGATCATGGGGTGGATGATCCCGGAGATGTTCCTCGGGATTATGTGGCCGAACCCACTTCTCTTCCACGTCGGGATGGTCGTTCTGGCTGCAATCCCGCTCACCGTGGCCGGGGGACGGACGATCGGATCTGGGTTCCGCGCCCTGGTCCACCGCACTCCGACGATGGACACGCTGATCGCCCTCGGGGTGAGCGTTTCGTTCCTCACCGGCATCCTCGCCGTACTCGGTGAACTTGGGTGGTTGGCGCGGTCGCTCGACTACGCCGGAATCTCGGCGATGATCATCGCGATCCATCTGACCGGCCGCTGGATCGAGACGACGGCGAAGGGGCGCGCGTCGCAGGCGATCCGTCGCTTGATGGAACTGGGAGCGAAGTTGGCCCGCGTCCTCCGCGATGGAGTGGAGGTCGAACTCCCGGCTGACTCCGTCGGCGTCGACGATGTGATGGTCATTCGGCCGGGCGAGAAGATCCCGACCGACGGGGTCATCATCTTCGGCGAGAGCCACCTCGACGAGTCTCTCGTGACCGGCGAGTCGAAGCCGGTGGCGCGAGGCGTCGGCGATCTAGTCGTCGGCGCGACGCTGAACGGAGAGGGACTCCTTCGCGTCCGCGCGACGAACGTCGGGGAGACGACGTTCCTCGCTCAGATTGTCCGGATGATCGAGCAAGCGCAGCAGAGCAAGGTCCCGATTCAAGCGTTCGCCGATCGCGTGACGCGGGTCTTCGTCCCCGTCATCCTCGGCGTCGCGCTGATCACGCTCCTCGTTTGGGTCGCGTTCCCCGACGCGCTGGGGACCGTCATCGAGCGGGCCGGGGCTCTCCTTCCGTGGGTCGACTCGAACCTGGGGCTCTTCTCCCGCGCGCTGTACGCGGCCATCGCGGTGCTGGTGATCGCTTGCCCATGCGCGCTCGGCCTGGCGACGCCGACGGCGTTGATGGTCGGCAGCGGAATTGGAGGGGAAAACGGAATCCTGTTCCGCTCCGGAGAGGCGATCCAGACGCTGCAGGAGGCGCGATTGATCGTCTTCGACAAGACGGGGACGATCACCGTCGGCAGACCGGGAATCACCGACGTCCGTGCACGTGCAATCGAACAGGGCGAGCTGCTGCGGGTCGCGGGGAGCCTGGAGGTCGGATCCGAGCACCCGATCGGAAGGGCGATCGTCCGCGAGAGCGAAGACCGGGGTCTCAGGCTGTCGCCGGTCGAGGGATTCGCCGCGATGACGGGGAAAGGGGTTCAAGGAATCGTCGACGGAGTCCGTATTGTGGCCGGAACGCGGGAATGGCTGGCCGAACTGGGACACGACCTTGACCCCGTGGCGGCGGACTGGGAGCGACTCGCCGGAGAGGCAAAGACGGTGGTCGGCGTCGCGAGCGAGACCGGCGGCGTCCTCGGGCTAATCGCCATCGCCGATCGCGTGAAGGACGGTGCGAGAAGGGCAATCGAGGCGCTCAGGTCGATCGGCCTCCGGTCGATGCTGTTGACCGGCGACCACGTCGCGACGGCCGAAGCGGTCGCCGCGTCGGTCGGGATCGAGCGCGTCGTTGCCGACGTCCGGCCGGAGGAGAAACTCGACGCGATTCGAAAACTCCAGGCGGAGGGCGAGCGCGTCGTCATGGTCGGAGACGGTATCAACGACGCACCGGCGCTCAAGGCGGCCGATGTCGGGATCGCCATCGGAACCGGGACCGACGTGGCGATGGAGGCGGCCGACGTGACGCTCGTCTCCGGTGATCTCGACGCGCTCGTGCGCGCCGTTCGTCTCTCGCGAGCGACGTTCAGGAAGATACGGCAGAACCTCTTCTGGGCGTTCTTCTATAATGTCTTCGCGATCCCTCTCGCCGTGCTCGGCCTTCTTCATCCGCTGATCGCCGAGGCGGCGATGGCTCTCTCGTCGATCAACGTTGTGACCAACGCCAATCGTCTGCGGCGGGTGGATCTCTCCCGTCACGGGTAGCGGGACCGTTCGGGGGAAGCTCTCGATCTTGCACCGGTTGTCCTGTTTGCCCCCAGGGGTATAATCGGCGCGTGCCGGTAGCAACCGACGAGGGATTGCTGCTGGCATCCATCCTTTGTGTGGGAGGTGGGCGCGGACATGAAGGTCACGCTCACGGCGATCAAGGCGGACGTGGGGAGCATCGGCGGGCACATCTGCCCGAGCAAGAAGCTCCTGGCGGCGGTCGAAGAGACGGTAGCTCGGCAGGGCAGCGGCCTGATCATCGATTACGCACTGAACTACACCGGCGACGATGTCGCCATCCTGCTGACTCACGACCGAGGGGTCGACAACGAGGACGTGCATCGGCTGACATGGGATGCGTTCCTCGCGGGCACAGAAGTCGCGAAGGAACAGGGCCTGTACGGTGCCGGACAGGACATCTTGAAGGACGCGTTCTCCGGCAACACCCGCGGGCTCGGACCGGCCGTCGCGGAGATGGAGTTCGAGGAGCGGCCGAATGAGCCGTTCCTGATGTTCACCGCCGACAAGACGGAGCCCGGGGCGTACAACCTTCCTCTGTTCCTGGCGTTCGCCGATCCGATGCACAACGCGGGATTGATCCTCTCGCCGACCGGCGGGAAGGGCTACCGCTTCGCGGTGATGGACGTCGACTGTACCGAGGGAGACCGCGTCATCGAGCTCGTCACACCCGAGGAGACCTACGACCTGGCGGCGCTCCTCCGAGACAACGGTCGGTTCGTGGTGGAGTCGATCCACTCCCGCCATGACGGCGACATCGCCGTCTCCTCCTGCACAACGCGGCTTCGAAACATCGCTGGCAAGTACGTAGGGAAGGACGATCCGGTCATGCTCATCCGGACGCAGAGGAACTTCCCCGCCACCGGCGAGGTCCTCGCGCCGTTCGAGATCTGTCACTACGTATCGGGGTTCATGCGAGGGAGTCACGTCGGGCCATTGATGCCGGTCAAGTCGAGAAGCAGCGTCTCGTTCTTCGACGGACCGCCGATCGTTTCCTGTCTTGCCTTCTCCATTCGCAACGGGAAACTGACCGAGCCGGTCGACGCATTCGATCACCCGTACTGGGATTGGGTGCGCGAGAAGGCAGCGCGGAAAGCGCACGACATCCGCGCGCAGGGCTTCTCCGGGCCGGCCATGCTCGGCATCCACGATCTGGAGTACGTTGGAATCAGCCATCGGCTGGACGCGTTGGACGAACGGTTCGCTGTCCGGGAGGAGGCATCGGGCGAATGAACCGGGACCAGGTCGAGGATCGAATCTCGCGCGTCCTCTATTCCGAGGAGGCGATCCAGCAGCGGGTCGGCGAGCTGGCGAAAGAGATCGCCGGTGATTACGCCGAGCGCGGATTCGCCAAGGATCCGAAGGGGCGTCCCATCCTGCTGGTCGGGATCCTTCGCGGCGCGCTCGTCTTCATGTCCGATCTTGCCCGCCGGTTCCCGATGCCGGTGGAATACGACCTGATCAGCGTCTCCTCGTACGGGAACGGGACGGCCCCGGGCGCGGTCCGACTGGTGAAGGACCTCGAGAAGCCGATCGCCGGGCGGGACGTCCTGATCATCGAGGACATCATCGACACGGGGTTCACGATCGAGTACCTGAAGCGCAGCTTCGCCGCGCGGAATGCTGCCTCGGTCCGGGCCTGCTCGCTGGTCGACAAGGTCGTCCGGCGCGAGAAGCCTGTCGACATCGACTACGTCGGGTTCACGCTCGAAGAGGACGCGTTCGTTGTGGGATACGGAATGGACTACGCGGAGCTGTATCGGAACCTGCCGTTCATCGGCGTCCTCAAGCCGGAATTCATCCGATGACAGAGGGTACCCCGTTCCTCACCCTGGGGATTGAGACGTCGTGCGACGAGACGTCGGTCGCGCTTCTGCGGGGCGAAACCGAGGTCGTCGTCAACCTTGTCTACTCCCAGGCAGAGCTTCACGCCCAGTACGGCGGAGTGGTCCCCGAGGTCGCGTCTCGCAATCACGTCCGCAAGCTGCCGTACCTCGTCCGGGAGGTCATGGAGACGTCCGGCGTACCGATGGGAGACCTCTCGCTGATCGCGGCGACGAACGGACCGGGGTTGATCGGCCCACTCCTCGTCGGTCTGTCCCACGGCAAGGGGATGGCGTTCGGTCTCGATCGGCCGTTCATTGGCGTGAACCACCTGGAGGGGCACATCTTCGCACACCGATTGAGCTTGCCGGAGATCGATCCCCCGTTCATGGCGCTGATCGTCTCCGGGGGGCACACGAGCCTGATCGACGTGCCCGCATACGGCACGTACCACTTGGCCGGGCGGACGGTCGACGACGCTGCGGGAGAGGCGCTGGACAAGATCGGGAAGATGATCGGGATCAGATACCCGGCCGGAGCGGAGATCGATCGGCTGGCCGGTGAGGGGGACCCGAACGCGATCCCATTTCCGCGGCCGATGGCCGGCTCTCCCGGGTTCGACTTCAGCTTCGCTGGGTTGAAGACGGCGGTTCTGTATCACCTGAGGAAGCATCCGCGTGAGCGGCACGAGGACATCGCGGCCTCGGTCCTCGCAAGCGTGGTGGAGATCCTGATCAAGAAGTCGATCGAAGCGGCGCGGCGATACCATCGCCGTCAGCTGATCGTCGTCGGAGGCGTGGCAGCGAGCTCTCACCTGCGGGAAGCCCTTCTCGCTGCGGGCAGGGAACGGGGGATCGGAGTGTCGTTCCCGCTGCTTCACCTCTGCACGGACAACGCGGCGATGGTCGCCGCCGTCGGCGCGTTCAGGCATCTGCAGCTCGGTGAATCGCATTCGCTGTCACTGGCTCCGAATCCCTCGCTCGGGATCGGAGAGAACGACATCGAGGAGACTCCACCGACGAGCTAGGGATGGGGTTCCGCGGTCAGCCGTCGGCGGATCTACGCCGCTGGAGATTCACCATCGACGTGCGCAGCTTCGAGGGTCTGGGCCTCCGCTTCGTCAACGCCAAGAACGCGCCGAAGCGCGGTGAGCGCAACCTCGATCATGTCGTCGTCCGGCTTCGCCGTGGTCAAACGCTGCAGCCAGAGTCCCGGCTGCGCCAGGAGACGAACCCACCAGCGGTCGAAGTTGCGACCGGAGAATCGGAGGACCTCGTAGGACAGGCCGGCGACGACCGGAAGGAGAAGCAGCCGAGAGAGGATCTTCAGCCACAGAGTGGGGTTCCCGGCGAGGGAGAAGACGAGGATCGCGATGACGAAGACGGTCATCAGGAACGCGGTCCCGCACCGCGGGTGGAGCGTCGTGTGGGGTCTGGCGTTCTCGATCGTCAGCGGTTCGTCGGCCTCGTACGTGTAGACGGCCTTGTGCTCCGCGCCGTGATACTGGAAGACGCGGTGGATGTCCTTCAGCCGCGAGATGACGATGAGGTAGATGAAGAAGAACATCAGCCGGATGAACCCCTCGACGAGATTGAACAGCACAGAACTCCCGAGTCGGAGCCCGGCGATGCTGTTCGTCAGGTACAGCGGGAGGACGATGAACGCCCCGACTGCGATGACGATCGCGATGGCGAACGTGAAGAACGTTCCGCCTCGGCTCAGCTGCTCCTCCTCGGGGAAGACGAGCTGAGTCGACAGGTTCAGCGCGCGCAGACCGAGGGACATCATGTCGTACATCCGGAACAGACCCCGGAGGAACGGGATCTGACCGAGTCGCTTGAATCGGAATCGCGCGGGCATCGGGCGGACGAGGATCTCACCGTCGGATTGACGACGAACGGCGACCGCTATGCGATCGCCGTTTTGCATCATGACGCCTTCGATGACTGCCTGTCCGCCAACGGGCGGCTTCACTTAGCCTTCTTCCCCTCGGCGTACTTCCGGTTGA
>CBFCYU010000032.1:0-13239 GCA_965602415.1 uncultured bacterium
GCTCTTCCCGATTCGCACCTGTAATCTCGACCTTCCGTTGAAGACACCGAGACGCCCGTGCCTGAACTACCACATCGGCCGCTGCCTCGGGCCGTGCGCCGAGCTGGTGAGCACCGAGGAATACGGTGCGATGGTCAATCGCGCGGCGATGCTGTTCGAGGGACGTGTCTCCGGGCTGATCACCGGCCTCCGCACCGAGATGAGGAAGGCGTCCAAAGCCCAGCGGTTCGAGCGCGCCGCCCATCTGAGGAATCAAGTCGAGTCCCTCCAGCGGAGCCTCGAACGCCAGTCAGTCGTCCTTCCCGACACGATCGACCGCGACGTCCTCGGTCTGGCCGTCGGCGAGGGGCGGGCGAGCGCGCAGGTCTTTCTCGTTCGCGGTGGACGCATGGCCGGGCGGGAGTCGTACCATCTCCGTGTCCCTGCCGGTTCGCCCGAAGACGAGATCTTGTCCGCGTTCCTCACGCAGTACTACGCCAACGCGTCCTCCGTCCCGCGGGAGATCCTCCTCCCGCTCACGGTCGACGAAACCGATCGACTCGAAGTCTGGTTGACCGGCCTCCGCGGCCGCCGGGTTCACGTCCGCGTCCCCCAGCGCGGGGAGAAGCGGCGGTTGGTCGAACTGGCGAGCGACAACGCCCGCTTCGCGATGAAGGGCGAACAACGCGACGAGGCGATCCGAAAAGAGGCGACGGCGACGCTCATCGAGCTGACCGAAGCGCTGTCGCTGTCCGTCTTCCCGCAGCGCATCGAGGCGTTCGACATCTCCAATACGCAGGGGGGAGAGGCGACCGGATCGATGGTCGTGTTCGAGAACGGGCGCCCGCGTCGCGACGCGTACCGCCGGTTCAAGGTCCAGCGCTCCGGCAGACCGGACGACTACGCGATGATGGCCGAGGTCCTGATCCGCCGCTTTCGCCGCGGGCTGTCTGAGCTATCCGATCCGTCGATCCACAAAGGGAAGTTCTCCGAGCTCCCCGATCTCCTGCTGATCGACGGCGGGAAGGGTCAGCTGAGCGTCGCGGTCGAGGTCCTTCGGAACGCGAACATCGAGGGGATCGAGGCAATCGGTCTTGCGAAGCGTCACGAGGAGATCTTCCGTCCCGGCCAATCGGATCCGCTTCTCCTCGATCCGCAGAGCCCGGCGCTGTTGCTTCTTCGCCGAATCCGAGACGAGGCCCACCGGTTTGCCGTCACTTATCACCGGCGACTCCGCGCGAAGCGCAGCCTCGCCTCGGTCCTCGACGAGGTCCCCGGGATCGGTCCGAAGCGAAAGAACGCGCTGATCACGACGTTCGGTTCCGTCGCGCGAATCTCGCACGCCTCGGCGGACGAGATCGCGGAGAAGGCCGGGATCCCAAGCGGACTCGCCGAGCGGATCCGGAAGCATCTGCGGGAAACGTAGCCGCCACCCAGGCGTCTCGCTTTTGGAACCTGCCGCCAGTGGATTACCACCGGCGGATTGACTTCGTCAATCCGCCACGCGATGAGTGGCAACAGGCCACTCATCACGCGTACCATCCGCTCAACACGAGGTTTACCAGCAGGAGAAGGAGTTACGAGATCATGCAAACGGTTGAGGTACTACGTGAGCTGTCCGACGGATTCGGCGTCGCTGGATTCGAAGATGAGGTGCGGGAGAAGATCGTCTCTCTGGTCACTCCCCTCGTCGATGAGATCAAGACCGACACGCTGGGAAACTTGTTCGCTGTCCGACGCGGATCGGACGAACGGACGCTGATGCTCGACGCGCACATGGATGAGATCGGCTTCATCGTCAAGTGGATCGACGAGGATGGTTACTTGCGCTTCGCGCCGATCGGCGGATGGGACGAGAGGATCGTCCCCGGACATCGGATTGTCCTCCTCACCCGGGATGGGACGAAGCATCAGGGGGTCATCGGGACCGCGCCGCCGCACATCGTGCCGCCCGAAGATCGGAAGAAGCCGATCCCGATGGAGAAGATGTTTGTCGATATCGGGGCGACGTCGAAAGACGAGGCTAGCGAGATGGGAATCCGTATCGGCGATCCGTTCACGATTCACTACCCGTTCGCCAAGCTGCGAGACGGGTACGTCACCGGAAAGGCGTTCGACGATCGGGCCGGATGCACCGTGCTGATCGAAGCGGCCCGCCGTCTGGCCGAGCATTCGCTCGGGATGAACGTCGCGTTCTCGTTCGTCTTCGGCGAGGAGGTCGGGCTGCGCGGTGCCCGGACCGCCGCGTATCAGCTGGAACCGGACCTGGCGATCGCGATCGAGGGGACGATCGGGGCGGACATGCCCGGCGTGCCACCGGAGAACCAGCCGGTCCGCCTCGGTCTCGGACCGGCAATCAGCGTCGCCGATCGGTCGATCATCGTATCACGCAAGGTCCTCACGGCTCTTGAGACGGTCGCCAAGGACGCGTCAATCCCGTACCAGTACAAGCTCCCGACCTACGGGGGGACCGACGCTGGAGCGATCCATCTGACGAGGGGCGGCGTCCTCGCCGGGGTGATCTCGGTCCCGTGCCGATACATCCACTCGCCGATCTCGACCCTTCGGCTCGACGACCTCGAAAACACGATTCGCCTGACGACCGCGCTGGTTGACGCGCTTCCGAACGCGATCTTCTAGCGCTCTCCGGGGCGCTGCGCGCGGTCCCTAAAGAAACTGACGGGCATCGAGTCTTCCGACTCGATGCCCGCGTGCATTCATCAATCCTGTCGCTGCTATCGCGCTCCGGCCGCCACTTGCCTCGCTTCGAGCGTCGACTTCACGACCTCGGCCAGCCGCCGGATCCCCTCGTCGATCGTCTCGGGTGTAGCGAGAGAGAACGCCAGACGCATCGTGTTCCGCCCGCCGCCGTCAACGTAGGAAGAGGTCCCCGGCACGTACGCGACCTTGTGGTCGATCGCGTCCTGAAGCATGTCGGTCGTGTCGATCCCCTCGGGCATCGTCATCCAGACGAACAGGCCGCCCTCGGGTTCGGTCCACGTGATCCCCGCGTCCTCGGGCATGTAGCGTTCGAGCGCGGCAATCATCGCGTTTCGCTTCTCTCGGTAGATCGGCCGGATCTGTTCGAGGTGGTTCTCCAGTCCGTACCGAAGGATGTACTGCGCCGCCAGGTGCTGGGTCAGCTTCGACGTACACAGGTCCGTCGGCTGCTTCGCGCGGACGAGCGCGTCCATCAGATCGCCCCTGGCGAGCATGACCGCCAGACGGAGTCCGGCGCAGAGCGTCTTGGAGAACGTGAGCAGCAGGATCACCCGCCCCTCGTCGTCCATGCTGCAGATCGGCGGAACCGGTTCCCCGGCGAATCGCAAGTGCCCGTACGGGTTGTCCTCGAAGATCAACAGATCCTCCCGCTTGGCGATCTCGAGAAGGCGCTTCCGCTTGTCGAGCGACATCGTGATCCCGCTCGGGTTCTGGAAGTCCGGAATCACGTAGACCGCCTTGAGCGTCTTGCCGGCGTCCTTGGCGCCTTCGATCCGCCTCTCGAGTTCATCGAGATCCATTCCGTCGTCCTCGAGCGGGACACCGATCTTGTCGACCTCGAAGAGCGAGAACGCCTGCACTGCGCCCAGGTAGGTCGGAAGGCCGCAGAAGATGACGTCACCCGGATCGATGAACGCCTTGCAAAGCAGATCGAGCGCCTGCTGCGACGCCGTCGTCACCAACAGCTGGTGAATCGTCACATCGATGCCCTGAGGGCGCAGCCAGTCGCAGACCGCCTGACGGAGCGTCTTGCTCCCTTCGGTCAGTCCGTACTGCAGGACATTGGCGTAGTTCTCACGGATGATCTCCGCCGCGATCTCCGCCATCTCCTCGTGTGGGAAGGTCTCCGGCGCGGGGAGCCCTCCTCCGAACGAGATGATGTCCGGTTGCTCGGTCAGTTTGAGAAGCTCGCGAATCGCCGATCGTTTCGCTCCGGCCACCCGACGTGAGAAGTGGTGTTTCATCGACCCCTCCCTCTCTGTTGCGCGCGGTCAAGCGCCTCGGATTCTACGCAACGCGCCGAGGATCTGTCAAAAGAACAACCAGGTGAAGAGTGGGTAAAGGAAGACGGCAACGAGTGATCCGAGGATCGCTCCTCCCAGGACATCGAGCGGATAGTGTTCCCGCACGTAGACGCGGGAGAAGGCGATCGTCGCCGCCACGACATAGACCGACACCTGCACGGCGAGGTTCGGATAGCTCCGGGCAACAACCCACGCGAGGCCGAACGATGTCGTCGCGTGACCCGAGGGGAACGAATACCCGTCGACGATTCGCGAACGGAGCCGCGGCAAGACGTTCATCGGGCGCAGCCGCCCAATGACGACCTTGATCAACCGGAAGACGGCGACATTCACGATCGTAATGGCGAGCCCGATCAGCACGTTGACTCGATCGACCGAATGACCGAACAGGATCAGCCCCAGTCCGAGGCCGCCCCACAAGTATCCGTCCCCGAGGTAGGTCGCAGTGACGAACATCCGCGCACAGCGACGGAGCGCGGGGGTTTCGGCGATCGCGTGGACCGCTCGCTGATCCCAGTGGAGGACCACATCGATCCACGCATCGACGCGGTGCGCGAACGAAACGAGGGTCTGGATCACGACGGTCTCCTTCGCATCGCCGGGAAGAGGATCACGTCGCGGATCGAGGGTGATCCGGTCAGAAGCATCACCACGCGGTCGACGCCAATTCCCATCCCGCCAGCGGGCGGCATCCCGTGCTCGAGCGCGTACAAGAAGTCCTCGTCGATCGGCTGGGTCTCCTCGTTTCCTTGCTCGCGCAGCCTCTCCTGGTCTTCGAATCGAGCCCGCTGATCGACGGGGTCATTCAATTCGGTGAACGCGTTGGCCAGTTCGATCCCACCGGCGAACAGCTCGAACCGTTCGACCAACCCGTCGTCGTCCTCCTTCCGCTTGGCGAGAGGCGAGATCTCAATCGGGTAGTCGATAATGAACGTCGGTTGGATCAGGTTCGGCTCGACGAACCGAGCGAACAGCGCTTCGATCGCTTCACCCGGCGACGCCGGACGCAAATCGATCCCCTGAGACGCCGCCAGTCCGATCGCCTCCTCCGTTCGGAGGGACGCTGGGTCGATCCCGGTTGCTTGAGCCACTGCATCGATCATCCCGATCCGCTTCCACGGCAGATCGAGGTCGATCGTTTGTCCCTTGAACTCGACTTGGCTCGCCTGCCCGACCGCTTTGAGTCCCGCGCGGATCAGCCGCTCGACCAGACACATCATGTCCTCGTAGTCCGCGTATGCTTGGTAGATCTCGAGCATCGTGAACTCCGGGTTGTGCTCGGTCGACACCCCTTCGTTGCGGAAGCACTTGCTCATCTCGTAGACACGATCGAGTCCGCCGACGAGCAGTCTCTTCAGATGGAGTTCGAGCGCGATCCGGAGGTAGAGATCCGCGTCGAGCGCGTTGTGGTGCGTGACGAACGGTCGCGCGTGTCCGCCGCTCGCCACCGCCTGAAGGACCGGGTTCTCGACCTCGAGGAACCCCGCATCGTCAAGCGTCCGCCGGATCGCTGAGAGAATCCGCGATCGCTTGACGAACGTGTCGCGCACCTCATTGTTGGAGATCAGATCGAGGGATCGATGCCGGTAGCGCGTCTCAACGTCCTTCAACCCGTGCCACTTCTCGGGCAACGGCCGGAGCGCCTTGGCGAGAAGCGTCCATTCCTCCGCCGCGAGCGTCAGCTCTCCGCGCTTGGTGCGAAATACCTCGCCACGGACAGCGAGGATGTCTCCGATGTCGGTGTCGCTGAGCGCGGCGTAGCGCGCTTCGCCGAGTCGGTCGGCCGTCGCGTGGACCTGGATCTTGCCCGTCCCGTCCCGCAGATCGAGGAACGACGCCTTCCCCATCCCGCGGACCGCTGTCTGGCGACCGGCGACGGACAGGCTTTCTCCGCTGTGCCCCTCGACGGCAAGCGAAGCGAAGCGCTCGATGACCGAGCCGATCCGCTCCACGCTCGGAACGCGCGCCGGATAAGGATCAACTCCCTGTTCTCTCAACGCTCGGAGCTTGTCGAGGCGGGCTTGGATCAGTGGATCGGACATCGGATGCTCCCGATACGGTTTACTTGTTGATCGCGATGATGCGGTACTTGCTCATTCCCCACGGGAGCTCGGCCGACACTTCTTCGCCCTCGCGCTTGCCGAGGACAACCCTTCCCACCGGAGAGGCCATCGAGATCTTCCCACTCTCCAGGTCAACCTCCGCCGGGCTGACCAGCGTGAATGTCCCGCTCTCCTTGAGCGTGAGATCCTGCAGGATGAATCTCGAGCCGATTCCGATAACGTCCTTGCTGATCTCCTCATCGGGAAGGACCTCCGCGACCTCGAGGATCGACGTTAGGCGTCGCACCTCGCGTTCGTAGTACTGCTGCTGGCTTTGGAGGTACATGTACTCTTTGTTCTCGCGAAGGTCGCCGCCGTTCAGCTTCGATGCCTTCAGCTTCTCGGGGATCTCCTCGTAGAGGATCTTCTGGGCGCGGTCGAGTTCCTGCCGCATCAGTCCGTGTCCCTCATTGGTGAGCTTGATCGTCTCTTTGTTCATTCTTCGACCTCCCTGGCGAGGGCCTTTCCGACACCTCGAACGAGCATCCGCCCGGTCTCCTCGATGCCGAACCGCTCGCAGCCGTTCGCCGGCCTCACGATGACGTCCGCCGACGGAAGGCTCACAGCGATCCGGCGAAACGCCTCTCGAAGGCGTCGCTTGGTTCGATTCCGCTCCACCGCCGTTCCGAACCGTCGTGGCACGACGATCCCCAGACGGACTCCGTCCTCACGTTTGAGGACGTAGAGGGAAAAACAGGATCCCTTCCACACCACGCCCCCTCTGTAGACACGTTGAAAGTCCTTCCGGCGCTTGAGACGCATCGTGGAAGGGAAACGGCCTTCACCGTCTCCTGTCATGATCTGACTATAGTCTCAAATCCTGTCCGTTTCAAGGTTTCGGAGTGCCCCTTCGGCTTTCGCGAGCCGGCTCGGTACACTCTGTTTGACCATGATGGACTCGCAGCATATCTACACCGTCACCGAGCTGAACCGATCAGCCCGCGAGTTCCTCGAGACGCGCTTCGGGGAGCTGTGGGTGAAGGGGGAGATCTCGGACCTGAAGCGGGCTCCGTCCGGGCACATGTACTTCACGCTAAAGGACGAGGCCGGAGAGCTGAGCGCGGTCCGCTTTCGCAGCCGCTCGGCGCTTCTCGCCGACACCCCCGTCGAGGCGGGGACCATGGTCCTCGCGTTCGGGAAACTGACGATCTACGAGCCGCGGGGCCGGTACCAGTTCGTCGCCACCCTCATCCAGCCAGTCAGCGCCGGTGCACTCCGTCTCGCGTTCGATCGGCTCAAGCAGAAGCTTCAGGAAGAGGGCCTCTTCTCTCCCGAGCAGAAGGTCCCGATCCCCCCTTTTCCCAAGCGGATTGGGGTGATCACCTCGCCAAGCGGGGCGGCGATCCGGGACATCGCCTCGGTCCTTGAGCGACGATGGCCGTCCGTCGCCGTCGTCCTGTTTCCGTCCCCCGTCCAGGGAGTTGCGGCGCCTGCGAAACTCCGCGACGCCGTCGATCGGGCCGTCCGATTCTCCCGAGACGTCACGCCACTCGACAGCCTGATCATCGGACGCGGAGGGGGGTCGGCCGAGGATCTCGCGGCGTTCAACGACGAGGACCTCGCTCGGGCGATCTTCGACTGTCCAATTCCCGTCCTCTCCGCCGTCGGGCACGAGACCGACTTCTCAATCGCCGACTTCGTTGCCGATCGTCGCACGCCGACTCCGTCGGCGGCGGCCGAGTTGGCCGTCCCGGACCGCTCTGAGGTCGCCGCTTGGCTAGCGGCCGCTGCATCGCGGATGAACCGTGCGGTCGGGTCCTCACTTCGCGCTCGGCGATCGACCCTCCGGTCACGACTGCGAGGCTACCTCTTCCGGGTTCCTCAGCGGCGTCTCGAGACCCTCGAACAGCAGCTCGACCTCCAACTCGGCGCAACGGTCCGCGGCATCACGAACGCGTGGAACACCCGGCGCCGGGTCGCCCGTCACCTGGGAGAGGTGCTCCGGCTCTCGGACCCGGATCTTCCGTTGCAGCGCGGGTACTCGCTCACGTTCATCGCCGGCTCGTCCCGGCCGCTCCGCGATGCAGGCTGCGTCTCCGAAGGAGACGAAGTCGAAACCCGTCTCGGGGTCGGTCGACTCACCTCGCGCGTCGAGGAGGTGAATCCCGAATGAACATCGAGCAGGCGCTCAACAAGCTGGAGGAGATCACCGCCCGACTGGAGCAGGCCGACCTGTCTCTCGACGAGGCGCTCGCCCTGTTCGAGGAAGGCCTTCCCCTCGCTGCGTCGATCAAAGAGGATCTCGACAAGGCAAAACTGCGCAGTGAGCAGGTGATCGAAACGACGAAGGGCGCGTTCGAGCTCGAGCCTTTTGACCTCGATTCGAACTGACCTATAATCCGGACTATGGTTGAACAGGGCAGTCCGGTAGACGTCGCCATCATCGGAGCCGGGCCGGCGGGTCTGACGGGTGCAGTTTATGCTGGGCGTGCGCTGCTGTCGACCGTCGTCGTCGAAAAGGGTCTGCCCGGCGGACAACTGAACGAAACCGATATCATCGAAAACTGGCCAGGCTTCGCCGAGGCGGTCTCCGCTCCTGAGTTGATGGGCCAGCTCCGCGCTCAGGCCGAGCGGTTCGGAGCACAATTCGTCCTCGACGAAGTTTCCGTTATCGAACCCGGCGACCCGGTGCACACGATCGTCACGTCCGAGAGAAGGCTCCAGGCACGGACGGTGATCCTTGCGTGCGGGTCCCGTCCGATGGAGCTCGCGGCGGATGGCGCCCAACGCCTGAAGGGGAAGGGCCTCTCCTACTGCGCAACGTGCGACGGGTTTTTCTTCCAAGGCAAGAGAATCATCGAAGTCGGCGGCGGGGATTCCGGTCTCACCGAATCCCTATTCCTGACCCGATTCGCCGAGACGGTGTCAATCGTCATCCGACACCCTGAGAACGACCCGAAGGCCTTTCGCGCGTCGGCAATCCTTCAGCAGCGGGCGAGGGAGCATCCGAAGATCGACTTCCTGTGGAACCAAGTCGTCGAGGCGGTGCTGGGAGAGGATCGGGTCAAGGGGGTACGGTTGAGGAACCTGGCCACTGGCGAGACGGAAGACGTCCCGATCGACGGCGTCTTCGTCAACATCGGGCACGTGCCCCAAACAGAGTTCCTCCGGGGAACGGTCGATCTCGATCCAGACGGGTACGTCATAACGGGCGGCCGCCTCCGCACGAACGTTTCCGGAATCTTCGCCGCCGGAGACGTGCGGATCGACGCCAACCGCTACGCTCAGGGGATCGTAGCCGCCGGTGAGGGGGCGATCGCCGCCATCGAGGTCGAGAAGTACTTAGCCGAGGCGTAGGTCGAGGGAAATCACGAGGGCTGTCATTCGGTCTTCCTCCTCGATCACTAGGGCCGAATGGAGTTGCGGAGGACAAAGGAGAAGCGTATGTACCCGACAATTTCTAGACTATTCGAGGATGCCGTTGCAGCGCACGGGCAACGAGTGATGCTACGAATGCCGATTCCGAAGGAGAGAAAGAAGGGACGCGGGATTCAGCTCGTTCTGAATGAGATCACGTACGAACGCCTTGGTGAAATGGTGGGCCGTTTCTCGGCAGCGCTCTCGGAACTGGGCATCACCCCAGGAGACCGCGTGGCCCTAATCTCTAAACCACGTGCCGCGTGGGCAACCACATTCTTCTCTATCCTCCGTTGTGGAGCCGTTGTCGTTCCCCTGGACCCTGAGCTTCTGAAAGGAGAAATCGAACGTATCCTTCGTGAGGCCGAGGTCAAAGGCATCGTCTTCTCGGGAGGAAAGACGGACGACATCCTGTCTATTCGCGACCAGCTGCCCGAGAAGCCGTTCATCGTCTCCATGGATCGAGTGAAAGATGAGCGCGTTCACTTCCTCGATGCGCTCATCCTGGGCAAGACACCGTTACCGAGAGCGGAAGTCGACCCGTCTTCCCTAGCCATCCTGATGTATACGTCCGGAACCACAGGAAATGCCAAGGGAGCGATGCTGACGCATGCCAACATCGCTTCGAATGCAGAAGCCGCCGTGAAGGTTGTCTCGATGAGCGAGGAGGACAATTTCCTGTCCATCGTTCCTTGGAATCATATCTACGGTCTCACCATCACCCTCGTCACACCGATGGTGGTCGGTGGAACCAGTACCTATACGCCAGTTGATCGCAACCTAGCCGAAGTGATGAGCAAGGCCAAACCGACGATCATCCTCGGTGTGCCGAAGCTATACAGCGTGTTGTACAGCCGAATTCGTACATCAATCGAGAAGTCCCCTCTGAAACGACTGATCGATCGCTCGTCACCAATCTTGATGGGAAAACTGGTGAAGAAGAAGCTGTTCGGCAGTCAATTCCGATTCTTCACATCCGGGGGCGCTCCTCTGAGCCCGGAGATGTCAAGCGGCTTCCGGAGGATGGGAATCGGCATCATGGAGGGCTACGGCCTGACTGAGACGTCACCATTACTTACCATGGCTGAAGCGTTCGCAGAGGAACCGGGAATGACCGCCGTCGAGGGCGTCAGTATTCGGATCGATCACCCGGACGAGAACGGCGTCGGTGAAATCCTGGCCTACGGACCCAACGTCATGTCCGGCTACTACAAGAATCCGGAAGCCACGACCGAAGTCATCGACTCCGAAGGTTGGTTCCATACCGGTGATCTTGGAACCTACAAGGACGGTCGCCTCCTCATCTCCGGTCGCTCCAAGAACGTGATCGTGCTCGAGACCGGCAAGAATGTGTACCCAGAAGAGATCGAATGGGAACTGGTTACGCTTCCCGCTATCGAGGAAGTGATGGTGTACGAGGGACAACGCCAGGGAGTTCCCTCTGTGTGCGCTCAGGTGTACCCCAACTGGACGTATCTGAAGGAACAGGGGATCGAAGACGCTTCGGCGGCTCTGGAGAACATCTGGGAAGCGATCAAAGAACGAAACGAGAACCTGGCTGCGTTCAAGCGGATCAAACACAAGGAGTCAATCACGCTGGTCGACGAGCCGTTCGAGAAATCGGTCAAGCTCGACATCAAACGACACCTGCATCAGCAATAGCACTCGGCAGTTCCAGTGCTTTCTATTCACCCCGCGATCCACCCGGTCGCGGGGTGGTTGCTCGGCGTCTTGGGTGGAGTTGTCAGCGACGTTCCATAGAGTATAATAGCTTCGTATAAGAGGGGAGGGGTCGATGGTAACACGTTCGAACGCACTGTCCATCTACATACCGAAGAGCAAGGCGAACCACCGTCTGATCGAACGCCTGCTGGACCTGGCGGAGAAGAAAGATCGTTCGATGAATTACCTCATCGTCGATGCGATCCTTAAGTATCTCGATCGGCAGGACACCGGGAATTCGAAGTAGCGATCCTCGGTTGTGACAACGGGACGGTCGCTCCTATCCCGCCTTGGGTGTGCCCTCGTCGAGCGCGAGGAGTTGACGCCACTTCTCAAGCCTTTTCGCTATTCGTCCCTCGTGGCCCCGGCCCGTCGGGCGATAGAATCGCCGTCCGCTGAGAGCCGGCGGAAGACATTCCATCCGTGCGATCCCTTCGTCGAGGTCGTGCGCGTACCGGTATCCCGCTCCGTAGCCCAGCTCCTTCATCATCCGGGTTGGCGCGTTGCGGAGGTGAAGGGGAACCTCGCCGAGCGGCCGGTCGTGGATCTCACAGAGGACTTCACCCATTCCTCGATAGAGGGCGTTGCTCTTCTCGGCCGTCGCGAGGTAGACGGCCGCCTGAGCCAGCGCGAGATCGCACTCAGGAAGCCCAATCGCCTCGACCGCTCGCCATGCGGCGACGGCTTGCACCAACGCACCGGGATCGGCCAATCCGATGTCCTCGGACGCCATTCGGATCAGACGCCGGGCGATGAACCGCGGATCCTCGCCCCCTTTGATCATCCGCGCGAGCCAGTAGAGGGCAGCGTCCGGATCCGAGTTGCGAACCGATTTGTGTAGTGCGGAAATCACGTTGTAGTGCTCGTCCCCGGCGCGGTCGTACCTCAACCCCTTTCGCTGGACAGTTCGGGCGATCAGCTCCCCATCGATCCGCCCTTCTTCCGTAATGCTCGACGCCAATTCCAACGTCGTCAAGGCTCGTCGCCCGTCTCCATCGGAGAGGCCGACGAGCAGCTCCGCCGCCTCGTCCGTCAGGGTAAACCGCCCGTCCAGCCCGAGTGAGGACCGGAGTGCCTGCTCGATCAGCCGTCTGAGGGACTCGTCGTCCAAGGGTGAGAAGCAGAACAGCTGGCACCGCGACAGGAGCGCCGAGTTCAGCGCAAACGACGGATTCTCCGTCGTCGCCCCGATGAAGATCACGCTCCCCTCCTCGAGGAACGAGAGCAGCACGTCTTGCTGCGATCGATTGAACCGATGGATCTCGTCGAGGAAGAGGAGATCCCGCTTGCCCTCGGTCTTGCTCCGGAACTGCGAATCCTCCAGCACGCGCCGGACCTCGCGAACGCCGGTCAGTGCAGCGGAGTAGTGTACGAACCGAGCCTCTGCCCGCAAGGCGATGATCCGACCGACCGTCGTCTTCCCGGTTCCCGGCGGTCCCCAGAAGAGGAGCGCACGGTAGGCGCCCCGCTCGACGAGCGCGCGCAACGGCCCGTCCGGACCGAGAAGTTCCTCCTGTCCGATCACGTCATCAAGTTCCGCCGGGCGCATCCGCTCGGCCAGCGGCGCCGGAGGAGAGGGAGCAAACGGCAACGGTTCCATGACCCCATCGTAGGGGATGCCGCAAACCGCCATCAAGTCTTGACACCCCAAATGCCCTTCCGTACCATTCAACCGCTCGGGTCGTTAGCTCAATGGTAGAGCAGCGGACTCTTAATCCGTTGGTTACAGGTTCAAGTCCTGTACGACCCACAGGAGGCAGTCCCTCCGCTCGGGTCGTTAGCTCAGAGGCAGAGCACCTGACTTTTAATCAGGGAGTCGCTGGTTCGAATCCAGCACGACCCATTTCGATTGAAACGAAGCCGGGTTGCGGCCTATAATCTGGCGGTTCCGAGTCCCCATCATCTAGCGGCCCAGGATACCGGGTTTTCATCCCGGCGGCAGGGGTTCAAATCCCCTTGGGGACGCAGAAGTGAGCCCTTGCAGCGTGCAGGGTGCTCGCTATAATGGGCGAGTAGCTCAGCTGGGAGAGCATCCGGCTTACATCCGGAAGGTC
>CBFCYU010000033.1:0-12828 GCA_965602415.1 uncultured bacterium
ATCTTCCTCATCCCAGCCGATTCGTCCTCGGGATTGTTGATCGCGTCGAGTTCCTCGACGCGATCGTCGGGGTAGTTCGTCAGGACGACCTTCAGCGGATTGAGGACCCCCATCACGCGTGGCGCAGTCTTGTTCAGATCCTGCCGGAGGCAGTGTTCGAGAAACGACATCTCGACGTACCCCTGGGACTTCGTTACGCCGATCTCGGAAACGAAGACGCGGATCGCCTCTGCGGTGTACCCGCGGCGACGCATGCCTCGGATCGTCGGCATCCGGGGGTCGTCCCACCCGCACACGTGCCCGTCCTGCACGAGCTGACGGAGCCGCCGCTTGCTCGTCACGGTGTGAGCCACGTTCATCCGGCCGTACTCGATCTGCCGCGGCCGGTGCGGCACCGGGAGGTTATCGAGGAACCAGTCGTACAGCGGGCGGTGGTTTTCGAATTCGAGGCTGCACGTCGAATGGGTGATCCCCTCGATCGCATCAGACTGACCGTGCGTCCAGTCGTAGGTAGGGTAGATGCACCATGCGTCGCCCTGACGATGATGATGGGCCCGGAGGATTCGGTACATCACCGGGTCCCGCATATTCAGATTGGGGTGCGTCATGTCGATCTTCGCCCGGAGCGTTCGGGATCCGTCGGGGAACTCTCCGCCACGCATCCGCCGGAACAGGTCGAGGTTCTCTTCGATCGAGCGGGCCCGATACGGACTGTCTTTGCCCGGCGGCGTCACGCCGTCCGGTCCCGGGCCGCCGGCCGTCCCGCGGTACTCCCGGATCTCCCCCGGTGAAAGGTCGCAGACGTAGGCCTTCCCCTCTCGGATCAGGTGTTCGGCCCACTCGTAGAGCTGCTCGAGGTAGTCGGACGCGAAGAAGAGCCGATCCTCCCAATTGACCCCGAGCCAACGGAGGTCGTCGATGATGGCGTCGACGAACTCCTGCTCCTCGGCCGCCGGGTTGGTGTCGTCGAATCGAAGGTTGAACCGCCCCTCGAACTCCTGGGCGATCGAGTACGCGAGCAGGCAGCCCATCGCGTGGCCGATGTGGATGTAGCCGTTCGGCTCCGGCGGCCAGCGCGTCTGAATCCTGCCGTCGTGCTTCCCCGCTGCAACGTCGTCGGCGACGATCCTACGTATGAAATCGAGCCCTTCTCGGCTGACCCCTTCCTTCCCGTTCGTGCTCATTGCTGCCCCATGTCTCCGCCCTCCTCAGGGTCGAACTGCGGAACTTGGACGATTCTAGTGCAACAAGGTTGTGTCGTCATGCGCGAACATCTCCGTCCCTTCAAGTGTGCCTCCCACATTGTGGACCGCGGACACGCTCGGGGAAGGAGGTTCCGGACAAGCGGGCACGCCAACGAGGTGACGAAACTGACGGAGCTGCCCTTGAAACGAGACGATCCATGGCATGGCCCCGGTTTGCGGATCGCTGCGACCGCAACCTTTCGCGACCTGCTGGGTAGATTTGGCGCGGGACCCTGCGTCGTTGGTCCAGGAGCTGGACCCGCAGCGGACCGAGGAAGAGGCGGAGAGACAGATGCCGCGGTTCACAAGGCATGTCTCTGACGCTAGAATGCAGAGAGGAGGAGTCACCATGAACAGTGTGCTCGCGGGATTGCGCCGATGTGGTTCAGCCCGATGTGTGGTTGGGGTATTCACCGTCGTTGCCCTCGTCTCTGTCCTGGCCGTCGGAATCGAGACCTCGGTTCCGGATGGGTGGATCAGAGCCATCATCGACATGCAGGAGGAGACGCTCGTTGCGATGCGGTCATTCGTCGAGGCGGCGGACTCACCCGACATCGATGCGGAGACACGAAGTGAGATGCTCGCGAACCCGCACGCCTGGGTGGAGCAGAACTTCGAGATCACCATCGAGGGCGCCATTCTGTGGACCGTGGACATAAACGTTACTCCGCCGGAAGACGGACAAGCGTGGCTGTTCGAGTCGTACTACCTTGGCGACGATCCGATGATGCAGGAGGCCGTGGTCTTCTCGGGACCGAACCTCTGCTTGTTCATCCAAACGTCGCAGGGCGGCGACGGCACGCCGGGTCTCGGGGCCGCAGCCATCACACAGCGATTCCTTGAGGTGATCAGTGGTCGATCGGAAGAGGAGTGGAACGGTCTTCTCAAGATTGTGCAAGAGATGAACCGGGGCAGCGAAGAAGAGCAGTCGTTCTTCAAGGCGCAGACGCGCGCTGCACTGATCAATTTCAATCAGCGCCTGTCCGGAGCGAACACGAGACTGCAGGTCGTGGCGATTGCCCCAGGGATTGAGTACGGAGCCGTGCACTTCGGTGAGATCCCGGAAGGAATGGTCATGACTCCGCAAGGACTGACGCTTGTTGGGGACAGCGTGCTGCTTGTCTATAACGCGCTGTTCTAGCCTATTATGAAGTAACGTGCGCCGGTCGTCCGGGCTGGCGGGGACCGGCGCGCCGTGATGCCGTGAGGAGGGACGATGCGTAGGCGTGTGAGCGCGGTGGGGATCAGAGCGGCACTTCTTGTTGCGGTGGCATGTGCGTGTCTCGCCGGAGCGGCCGGGACATGGCAGACATCGGGTGATCCTGACGGCCTGGAAATCCGAGAGATCTCGGTTCGCAGAGTGGCAGTCGGGGAAGGCGATCCTGCTCAGGACCTCGAGTACGTCGACGCGATCGTCGGCGACCTCCTCCACGTGCGGGCCGCGGTGCGGAACGGCACAGTCACGACCACGTACGAGCAATTGAGAGTTGATTTCTACTTCACGGAGGTTGTAACCAAGGAACACGGATTGCTGGGGTCGCAGACGGTCTACTCTCTGAGTCCGGGTGAGGAGCGCCTGCCTGCGATCTCGGTGCCGACAGCCGGTTTCACGCCCGGCTTCTACGTTTTCACTGCAGCAATTGCGGATCCGATGTCGGCGGAGCAGACGGCGGAGGGCACGCAATACATCGTCTCGTACACGCAGCCGGAGACGAGCGACTTCTGGAAGGTCGTCGCCGATCAGGGGCCGAGGATCGCCGAACTGCAGGATCTCCTCGATCCCTTCCCGTCGTGCCAGTACGGTGGGGTGCAGAACGCGTTCTCATTGAATGTTCGGAATGTGGGGACCGCTTCGCTGGGTCTTCTTGATGTTGTGGTGGAAGTCCGGCCCAAGTTCGGCGATGCCATCGAAGACCCGCTGGTAGCCAGGGTCTTCCCGTCGGGGTTGGCGACCCCGGGCAACTTCGAGGGAAGACTGATTGTGGACCAAATCAACACGGATCCACTCGAGGCAACGTTGAAGCCGCTTCCAGAGAGGCTCGCACACTTCGAGGTGCTTGGGAGAGGGAACACGACGGAGCGACTCCAGTTGGTCGTCACCGTCACGCCTACCAGCGGCGACTTGGTCGGCCCGCAACAGAAGGTGACGCTTCCTTCGCAAGAGGAAGGGGCCATCGTGTTTAGCGAACGGGACAAGTGGCAGTATCCCCAGCCGGCGGGATGCGTGTGTGGGAGTTCCGACGAGGGCACGTGTAACGACGTTCCGACAACGAGCCCCGCAATCCGTCCCGTCGGGTACAGTAGCGAGCTTCTGTTCCACATCGCTGTGAGCGAGGCGACCGGGGAGTACCGGGTTCACGCGCTCGACCCCCAGACGGGGGAGAGCCGCGATCGGCATCTGCTCGGGGCGATGCCTCTGACGGATCCGGTAATCCGCTTTCGGCAGGGAGCGGAGCCGTTGTTGTTCGAGTACCACGCGTACGTTGGCACAGGCGCTGGCACCGTGGAGGTGTACACGCTGCTCGTGGACAAGCGGGAGGGATCCGCCAACTACGAATGGAGCGCGGGAATCGGCGACACCAGCGGAACGTCGTGGCAGCCTAGGGCCGGCGTGGTCGGGACCGCTGCGACGGCCGTCCCCGAGACGTTCCTGCAGCTGGCGGACGTCAGCTCCGGAGCAGAAGGCGAGACTGTCAAGGGGCTGATCGTGGCGGGTCCGCAAGGGATCGTTGTCTTGAATGCGGAAACCGGTGCGCTTCTGCAAACCATCACCGTGGATGGAGTGAAGTACGCGCCGGCGGTGGCCAACGGTTTCGTCTGGTATTCGATCGACCAAAGGCTCTACGGAGTGGAGCTTGATGCGACCGGCTCGGGGGCTCCCAACGCCTGCTCGCTCGAATTCAGTCGTGCCATCTCGACACCGCTCGAGCCCCATGCTGGCTTGCTGTATTGGGGAGACGGCCAGGGCAATCTGCACGTTCTGGACGTAAGCGGCGGCTGCGCCGTCAACATCGATGCTGATTGGACGATGGAGAGCATTGCGGAACTGGGGCCTGTTGTCGGGCTGTCCGTTGGCGTCGACGGTCAGGGGAACGGAGACGATGATCCCGTGGTCTTCGCGTCGGATGTCGACGGAGTCGTTGCCTCTATCGAGTACAAGAGTGGGAATGGCCAGTTCGACAGAGGCACGAAGCGGACATCCCAAGGCGTCCAGCTAGACGGAAGGGACGACAACGGGGATGGCACGGTTCTCAGTCCGGCGCGGAACGGGACGACCTCTCGACCTGTCATCCTTCCTGAGACCGCGCCCGAAAGCGTCTTCCTTGTTGCCAAATTCGACGCGGATTCGGACACGGCAGGCAAATCGGGCGTTCGTTGGGCGCTCGTTGCGTGGAACCCTGGAACGAACCCGTTTGAGGTTCGCAAGTTCACGAACTGGGGGGTCGAAGACGTGCAGTTCGTGCTGAAGCTGGACGGCGGCGTCGGGCCGATGCTCGAGCCGGTCTTGATTGGAGACAGCCTTCTTGTCGTGGCTGTCCCCGGTGAACGACTGTACGCCTTGGACGTGACAGCTATCAGATGAGGTTCCATACCAGAGGAGACAAGGGTCATGGAGGTCAGAACGCGAAGGGGCGCAAGGGGGTAGGATGACGAGACGTGCTCGACGTGTCGTGGTCTCGTTCTGCGTGCTGTCAGCACTCACGCTGCTGGTTGCAGCCGTCGACGAGCCGATCGACGAGGTGAACCTCTTCATTGGCGAAGTCGCGATGCTCCCGACTGAGCCCATCGAAAGCGGGGATCTCCTCAGACTGGATGTAGAGGTGCGAGTCGAGGGGCAAGGATCGCTATCGAGCGATCCTCAACTGGAAGTCGCGCTCCGCCGACAGGACAAGCCGGAGGCCTGCATCACCGAAGTCGCCGTCGTTCCGTATGCGGAGCTCCAGGTGGATGGATCGCACTTCGTGTCCTTTGCGATCGACACGGTGGGCCTGTCCGGAGGACGCTATGAGCTCGTCGTTGAGATCAAATGGGACGGCCTCGAGACGATCAAGATTGATAATCGCGAGTCGATTGGCTTTGTCACGATCTCGGATCCCCGTCCGGAGCTGCACCCTGTCGAACTCCGAACGGATCCAGCTGTCCCCCTTCAGTGGGGTGAAACTGGGATTGTGTACACCACCGTGGCGAACACGGGGCGCTTGGGGGCAGGAGCGTTTCACGTCGTCTTCGATCTTCGGCCGGACATCTCCACATCAGCACAAGAGGACCCCATCGATGGAGAAGACTGTGAGTGGATTCGGATCGCGTCGCGCCTCATTCCTGGGCTCGCGAGGAATGAGGAGACGCGTGTTTCTGCTGCGCTGGACGTCGCGATGCTGCTTGAGAACGCGCAGGCGTCTGCATATGGGGATGACGTATGCCTGCTACCCGACCTTTCCGAACTGCGGAAGGTTGTGGTGGACTTCGATCTTCGAGTTCAGGTGGTTTACCCGACCCCGGACACGGAGTCGGCAGTTTTGGAGCTGGACCCCACCAACAATGAGATCATGGGCTCTTGGAGGGTTGTACCGTCTGACCTGGGCAGGCCAGATCTTGTGCCACTCTATATCACGTTTGACGAGGATCTCCCACTGAACTGGGACGACGCAATGGCTGCGACGGTTGTTGTCGCCAACGCCGGCGGGCGCGTCACGGAAGACGGATTCTCCGTGCGCTTCTCCTATCGTCGTCTGGGGGACACGACTTGGCAATCGATCGGTTCGGATCAGGATGACGACGGTGTGGCGGATGACCGGCGCGTCCGGGACCCCCTGCCGATCGAGGTGGGTGTGAACACGACGCGGGTTAGCGTTACGATCGATCCTCTTGGGGTAAGCCCAAGCAACACCCCCATTGAGCCCGGAACCTACGAACTGAGAGTGGAGATCGATACGGGCAGTGAGATCGCAGAACGAAATGAGGGGAACAACACGCTGATCGTCGGGTTCTCGGTGCGGGGAACAGAGCTCCAGGCGGAAGGTCTCGAGCTGCCCTCCGCCGAGATCCGACAAGGGGATTCATTGATCGTCAAGTCGTGGATTGTCAACACAGGGGACCGGCCTGCGGGCGGTTTCGCTGTCGGTTTCTACTTGAACGACGAGCGATTCGACACATTCGTCTACACTGACCCGGACGGGCTCCAGGAGGACGAACGAACGCAAGTGCAGGGGGTCCTCGACACGCGGGATCTCCCCCCCTCAAGCTACGACTTGCGCGTGATCGTCGATCCAGACAATCGTGTCCCCGAGTACGACGAGGGGAACAACGCTGTGAGTATGCCGATACAGATCCATCCGCCTGCACAGCGGCTGGCGGAACTGCACGTGACGGACATGAGACTGGATCCTGCATCACCCATTTCCCGGGGCTCCATTGTCTCCTGCAGTCTGTCCGTGCGGAATGTGGGTGAGATCGATGCGGGTGACGTCCGGCTGCAGTTGGATGCCGCGCAGTGGTTGAGCGATGAGCTTGGGTGGGCCCCGTACGCGCCGCTGCTGGATCTTACAGGAGTGCCGGTTGGCTCGTTGATTGCCGTTCTTGAGAGGGGAGAGGCTACGTCGATTCGGATGGCATTCCCCACTGCCGACCTCGACGAAGGCCGGTACCGACTGCGTGCGTCAATTGATGCGGATAACGAGACTGCTGAGACAGATGATTCAAACAACACAACGGTTGTGTCATTCAGCATAGGGGAGCCCGTCTCGATCTCGAATGACACCGGACATTCCCCGAATCTCACCTGCCTCGACGTGACCGTGCATCCTGCGTTGCAGGTGGAAGCGGGCACGATGCTCACGATAGCCGGCCTGATCGCCAACACGGGCGGAGTACAGGTGGCAGCTTCCGTGGTTGCGCTCCGCTGGATGGATCCGCTGGGCAACATCTACGGAATAGACACTCAGCCGGTCAAAGCGTTGAGCCCCGGGCAGCAAACTCAATACTCGTTCTCGGTGGACACAACCGCGTATTTGCCTGGTGCTCAGGGACTGTTCCTTGTAGTCGATTCCCAGAACTCGGTCGAGGAAATCGACGAAACGGACAACGAGTGCGGCGTCGGAATACAGATTGGCATGTCGGCGAACGGCTTTCTCCCTGATCTCGTTCCGATCAGCGTGCGGTTCGATTCGCCCTCCCTCTCTGTCGGAGAAGACAACTCCGTCGAGCGGGGGCAGCGACTATATGCCTACGTAACTGTGCGGAACGAGGGGAATATCCCTTCTGGTTCCTTCAACGTGGCATTCGAAACATCCCTTGGGGTGGAAACCGAGTCCTGGACAGGTATCGGCCCTCTCGATCAAGTGGAGGTCTCTCACCCAATGCCGACAGATGTGCCGGGCGTGTTCGACCTTTCCATCGAGGTCGATGCGGACGGACTCGTCCATGAGGAGAACGAGGGGAACAACACAATCTTAGCTGCGTACACCGTGATTGGAATTGACGTGACAGCAGAGGCTGTCATCCCGGCTGGGGGTGCGGCTGTACGGTGGATGGATGTGGATGAGTCGACCGATGTGGTCTATGCCGTGTCGGTGGATGGGCAGATCCGAAGCATCGACCCGGAAGGGCACGTGGAGGATCTGGCGACGGTCAGCGGAACCGTCCAAGACGTTACGTGGTCGTTCGGTTCGACGCCCTATGCGTACGTGGGAACCGCGGAAGGCTCAGCAGGCACCTTCTACCGGATCAACCTGGAGAGCGGAGCCTTTACCGGGACAACGTCGTTTGGCGATCCCATCATCGCTGTCGCCCTAGGCAGCGGTGGCCGCATCTACGTCGCCATCGAAGACGGGTTCCACGAGCTTGTCCCCTCGGGATCGGGGTACGCGGTATCTCGATTGATCGAGCTTTCAGGAGACGTGCGAGACATCCTGTACGACCGTGACCGGGCGATGCTCTACGTGCTGTCGACGAGCGGAGTTGATGTATTCGGGCAAGACCTGTCACGGCTGTGTTTCCTCGACAGTGACGAACTGGTCGGGACCCCATCCGTTCTGGCGTTGGCCGGCTCGGGCATCTATGTCGGGACAGACGCGGGCACTGGGGGGATCGTCTATGCGGTGAGCCACTGCGCAGGAACCGCCGGCAACCACGTTCTCGTCGGCTGGCGGTTCCCCGCAACGGGGACACTGGCTAGCAGGATCACGTCGATCGTAATCGATCCTCGGGATATCGATCCGATTTACGTTTCGACCGAGGCAGGTTCGCTATACTCGCTCGGGTTCGATGGCACTCCGCAGTGGGTCTACGAGGCTGGGGCCGCGATCGGCTCGACACCGCTGGCCGACAAGCGGACAGGTCGAATCTTCTTCGGCGACGATGACGGGATACCGCATGTCCTGACGTTGGCCGGGGTCGATGCGTTCGACATCGATCTGACCGGGTACAATGCCCGCTCGATCCGCTCGACGCTGGTGATCGTGGAAACACGGGAAAGGACTGTCTTCGGGACGAGGCTTGTCCGAAACTATTACTACGGTAGGGACGACGGAGCCGTCTACAAGATCGCTTCGCAGCAATAGGAGGGGGCGCATGATCTCAAGGGAGGAGGCAGGGAGGCCGATGAAGAAGAGAATGGTGCTGCCAGCGATAGCTGTACTGCTTGTGGGCCTTTGGATGATCTTAGTAGGGCAGGGCGCGGAGGACCTCGCGGAGCTGTGCGTCACGAAAATCGTTCTCGATCCTCCCTCTACGATCAATCGCGGTGAAGTGGTCGAGGTGTACGCGCGCGTGATGAACACGGGAAGCCGGAGCGCTGACGGATTCAACATCAGTTTCTTCTACCGGCATCAGAACAGCACGGGGAACTGGACCCTTCGCGAGACGGCCGAAGGGGTCAGTTTGCCCCCGAGCCACCAGGATTTCTACGAAGTGACGTTCTACCTGGACACGACGGACATGGACCTGGGCACGTACGATCTTCGCATCATTGCGGATTCGGCGAATCACATCTCCGAGATGGATGAGCTGAACAACGAGTTACGAACGACGATGACTCTCCAGGATTCGAGCCTCGGCCTCCCCGATCTCCAATCGGTGAGCCTGTCGTACGTCCACACCAACCCGGGCACGACGGACGACATGGAGCCGTGGAACGTGACAACGCAGATCCTCAACCTCGGCGAGGTTCAGGCGGGGCAGTTCGTCGTCGCCTTCTTGGTGGACGGCAGCGAGTTCGCTCGCCAGATTCGATTCGTCCTCCCGGCGGGCGGCGTGACCGACATCACCGCGGAGCTCGATCCACAGAATCTGTCCCTGGAGTCTGGAACGCACCGGATCTCCATCGTGATCGATCCGGACAACGAGGTTGTCGAGCAGAACGAGGGGAACAATACGGTCTCCGGTTCCCTGACCCTCCAATCCGTCGAGCTTGTTCCGCTCAGCCTCATTTTCGACAAGTCGCTCCTCAGACTCGATGAGGAGATTCGCGTCTCCGCGGAAGTCCGAAACGATGGAGAGGGCGTGGCGAAGAACGTCGAAGTCGCCTTCTATGCGGGGCACATCAGGTTCGCAAGCGGCACGATCGACATCCTTGGCCGCGGTATGACTGCCACCGTGGAAGGGATCCTCGATCCCGAGAAACAGGGCCTTGTGGATGCGCCGGCTGTCTACGTAATTCGCGTCGTTGTCGATCCGAACGACCTTCTGCACGAGTTCGACGAGGCCAACAACGAGATGAGCCGCACGCTGACGATCCTCCCGCCCGAAGTGAAGAAGGCGGAGCTGCATCCCGAGTCGCTGATCCTGAGTCCGGCGTCGCCTGCGGAACAGCGCCAAGCTGATGTCGTGACCGTAACCTCGGTCATCCGCAACACCGGCCGGGCTGCGAGCGGCCCGTTCGACGTCGGTTTCTACTACCGTGTCAAGGGCGGCCTGCGCTGGGATCCGTTCCCGTGCAGCGACCCCTCCAGCTGCTCTGAGATTGAGCTGGCTGCAGGAAGCGATGCGCCGCTCGTCGGTGTCCTTAGAGTCTCTGACCTCGGCCTCTCGCCTGGGATCTACGAGATCCGTGTGGCAATCGACGTACAGGGTGCAATCGATGAACTCGATGAAACGAACAATGAACTTGTTACGACCTTGACGCTGCTGGCGTCACGACTACCCGACCTGGCATTCTGCCCGGAGGGGGGACTCACGCTTGAGCCGACAGCGAGTGCACAGCGAGGCCAGACGATCCGCCTGACCGCATGCATCGTCAACTTCGGGGAGCAGGACGCCGGACTGTTCACTGTGCGGCTTTCGTACTGCCCCCTGACCTCCAGCGTGGCCGGAACGTCGACGGTCGTGCAGTGCAGCGATACGTACCGCGAATCGCACTTCAGTCCCGGCCCTGAGATCGAGATCGCGGGCCTTGCCATTGGGGAGAGCATCACGCGGACGGTGATGCTCGAGACGCGTGATCTCGCGCCGGGCCAATACCAGATCCGAGTGGAGATCGATCCCGATCACGCCGTCCGCGAGCGGGATGAGGCGAATAACTCGCTCGTGGGGACTCGTTTGGCGGTTCTCGGACCGGATCTGGCTGTCGTAGGCCTCACCACGTCGCCGGAGGGCGTCGTCGACCAGGCGGTATCCGATGAACTGGAAATCGTCGCGACACTCCTCAACGCCGGAGTCGTGCCGATGGGAGAGTTCTCCGTGCGGTTCCGCCTGTTCCGTGTGTCTGAGCAGGGGCTGGTAGCGGTTCGCGTCCATGTGTGCGGCGAAACCTCGCCCACCGATTGCGAGTCGCCGGAGCACTTCTGCGACGAAACCCTCTCCGGAATCGGAGTGCTCGTGCCGGAACAGGTCCGCTGGACACTCGACATCGCGGAGACCGATCTCGACCCCGGCCAGTACATCGTCAGAGTTGAGGCGGACTGTGAAGGCGACATCGACGGTGACGGCGTCTGCGACGGGAAGATTGCCGAGCACAACGAGCTGAACAACATGCTCGAGCTGCCGCTGGTGATTCTTCCTCGACCGGCCGATCTGGTGGTCAAGGAGCCCATCGAGTTTCCCAAGGATCACCCCGTCGACTACGGCGAGGTCGTTCCGATCAAGGCAACGATTGCGAACATCGGCGGGTCCACCGCCGACGGTGCGTGCACCACAACGCCGTCCTGCGGCATCGGCATTGAGTTCCTCGTCTACGAACCGGGAACCAGGGCCGAAGACGGCGAGCAATTGCTGCGGATCACCCCCGCCGAGCCCATCCATTCCCTGGAACCCGGTGAAGAGATCCAAGTCACCGCGCTTCTGGAGACGGACCGTCTCGATCCGTTTGTGACCGACTATCGAGTGCTCATTCGCGTCGACCCGAGTCACAGCATCGAAGAGCTTGACGAGTCGAATAACGACATCGAGCTACCCCTTGTGATTCGGCTGCTTCCCGCTGATCTGTTGATCACAGACACGGTGATGTACGCCGAAGGCGAGCTCGTGCAATACGGGGACGCCGTCCCGATCAGAGTAACGATCGCGAACGTCGGCTTCTCGACCGCCCAGGCCGCCTGCACGAGCGTTCCTTCGTGCGGCGTCGACGTCGAATTCCTCGTCTACGTGGGAACCTCTGCCGGCGGCGACGAGCTGCTGCGGATTCTCCCCGACGAGACGATTGATGCGCTGGAACCCGGGGAGGAGGTGCAGGTTACCGGCGTGCTCGAAACGGACCGCCTCGATCCACTGGTGACGGACTATCGAGTCCGCATCATCGTCGATCCAAGCAATCGAATCGAAGAAATCAACGAGTCGGACAACGAGGTCGTGCTGCCGCTCGCCCTTCAGCCACTTCCTGCTGATCTTGCCATTGCAGGCCCGATCGCCTTCCCGGAAGGGACACCCGTCAAGCATGGGGACGTAGTGCCGATTACTGCGATGGTCGCGAACATCGGCGGTTCGACTGCCGAGGGCGCATGCGGGACGAGCCCGTCGTGCGGTATCGGCGTCGAGTTCCTCATCTACGAGTACGGAATCCAAGGGGATGAAGGGGAGCGGATCGTTCGCGTTATCCCGTACGAGACGATCCTTGTGCTGGACCCGGGTGATGTGGTCCAGGTCACTGCTTTCCTGAAGACCGAGATCCTCGATCCCTTCATGACAGGCTATCGGGTGTGCGTCAGAGTCGATCCCAGTGACAGCATCGAGGAACTCGATGAGTCGAACAACGAGCTGTGTACGTCACCACAGCTGGAGCTGTATCCACCTCCTCCCGACCTCAAGCTGGCTTCTGCAAGCTCTGAGGAACCACTTGTCCGATTCGACCCGCCACCACCGGTCGAGTACGGGGATCAGCCGATCCGAGCGTTCTTCTCGATCGTGAATGATAGTCGATCGCCCTCCACGGGCTTCAATGTCGCTTTCAGACTGCGGGCGGCGAACGTCGAGGACGCTCAGTGGATCGAACTCGACAAGCTGGCGGTGGACGGATTGGCTGCGGGCGAACAGCGGCCATTCTCCTACGTCATCGTCCTCCCACCCGCGGAGGACGCCGAGGAGCAGAGACCCCTCCCTCCCGGTGTGTATGAGTTCTGCATCACGGTCGACGTGGACGGATTCGTCCCGGAGA
>CBFCYU010000034.1:0-12779 GCA_965602415.1 uncultured bacterium
CATCCTCGTTCTCAAGGAGCCTTATCAGGTGGTCGAACTGATCGCGGAAGACCGCGGCCGACTCGAGCACCTCGCGCCGATTCGTGGAGAGGATGTCCAGCATCATCGTGACATCGCTTCCCGCGACTCGACTCGTGTCCCGGTACCCGCCCGCGACGATCTCCCACGCCGCCGGATCTGAAGACGTGGCGCAATCAGCGGTTCGCACGAGCGAGCAGGCCAGCAGGTAGGGGAGATGACTCAACGTCGCAACGAGGTGATCCTGGCGAGCCGCGTCGAGGACGATCGGTCTGCCACCGATCGCCTTGATCAATTCCCGTCCGAGATCGAGCGCATCCGGCGAGGTTCGTTCGAGCGGAGAGACGACGAATGTACATCCGATGTATAGCTTCGGATCCGCCGCTGCGAGTCCGGAACATTCCTTCCCACACATCGGATGACCTCCAAGCGGCTGGACCCCTCCCGGGAGCCGATCCATCGCCTCCAGAACCTCTCGCTTCGTGCTGCCGAGGTCGATCAGCAGGGATCCGTCCGCCAGCAAAGGACCGTACTCGTCGAGTTGATGGAGGATCGTTCGGATCGGCGTGGCGAGAACCACGATGTCCGCCTTGGGCAGGATCTCCTTCGGATCGATCGCTCCTTGATCGATGAACCCCTTCTGCACCGCCTGCTCGATGCTCTCCGCACGCCTGGCCAGGCCCGAGACCGTGCGGCAGTGACCGCCGAGGGCCGCGGCCAAGGAAGATCCCATCAATCCGAGCCCGGCGACCACGACGTGACACGCCGCCAGCTCCTTCACGCCGTCCTCCCAACGGCGACGGCCACCTTGCGCAACGATGCCACGAGGTCGGCGAACGTCTGCGGTTTCAGCGACTGACTCCCATCGGAAAGGGCTTGGTCGGGATGCGTGTGCACCTCCACGATCAGGCCGTCGGCGCCGGCTGCGACCGCGGCCCGGGAGACCGGCGCCACCAGTTCCCACTTTCCCGTCCCGTGGCTCGGATCGACGATCACAGGCAGATGGGTGAGTTGTTTCAGGAGCGGAATGGCGCTGATGTCGAGCGTGTTCCGAGTGTACGCCTCAAACGTGCGGATCCCTCGCTCACACAGGATCACACGTGTGTTGCCGTGCGAGAGGATGTACTCGGCTGCCATCAACAGCTCCTCCACGGTCGACATCATCCCTCGCTTCAGGAGCACGGGACACTGAGCCTGGCCGACGGCGTGCAGCAGCGCGAAGTTCTGCATATTGCGCGCCCCGATCTGGAGCATGTCGGCGCAGCTGGTCACCAACGGAACCAGTTCGGGCTGGATCACCTCGGTGACGATCGGCAGGCCGGTCACGTCCCGCGCCTCGGCGAGAATGCGAAGGCCTTCCTCGCCCAATCCCTGAAAGCTGTACGGGGAGGTTCGCGGCTTGAACGCACCGCCTCGCAGCATCTGAGCGCCACGTTCCTTCACCACAGAGGCGATCTCGATCATCTGATCTCGATTCTCGACGGCACACGGGCCGGCGATCAGAACGACCTGAGGCCCGCCAAAAACGACATCCCCGACCGTCACTAGTGTGTCCTGCGGGTGAAAGTCGCGGCTCGCCCGCTTGAATGGGCGGAGGACCGGCATCGTCTTCGCCACGCCGTCCATCTGCTCAATCCGCTCGTGATCGATCGGCCGCCCGTTCCCGATGATCCCAACCAGCGTCCGTTCCTCGCCACGAGACACATGCGCTTGGCACCCCATCTGCTCGATTCGGGCGATGACGTTCGTCAATTGCGAGGGGGTGGCGTCCTTCTCCATGATAACGATCATCCGCCCACCTCCGGATCCGTCGCCGTTGCCTGTGTGTCTTGACTGCCGTCGACCGGTGTTGTCGCTGCGGGATACGATCCGAGCATCTTCACGAACGACGACCGCCGCAGGAGCCCCATCATCGCCGCCTCACATTCAGGGTCACGGCAATGGCCCTCGAAGTCGAGATAGAAGATGTACTGCCACGGGCGGTCTGCGCGAGGGCGAGACTCGATCTTGCTCAAGCTGACGCGCCGTGTGGCGAACTCCCCGAGGCACTCATGGAGCGCCCCCGGCCGGTGCGGCGTTGTGAAGACCAGTGAGGTCTTGTTCCGCTGTGCCCGAGGCGCATCCTCCCGTGAGAGGACGAAGAAGCGTGTGTAGTTGGTCGGGGAGTCCTCGATGTGCCGATCGATGACCTCGAGCCTCGTAAGCTCGGCAGCGGTGGCGCCGGCGATGACCGCAACGCCGGCTTCGGGGTTGGACGCCAGCTCGCTGGCCGCACCTGCGGTGTCGGCTGTGGCCTGGGACTTCAGGCCGTGTCGCGTCAGGTAGCGTTGACACTGCGTCAGGGCTTGAGGATGAGAGCGGACGACACTGATCGAAGCCAACGAAGTTCCGGGCTGTGCGAGCAGCATGTGCCGCACCCTCAGGATTGACTCTGCGAAGATGCGCAAATCGTGTTCCATGAGCAGTTCGTACGATCGATTGACCGAACCGGCGATCGAGTTCTCGACAGGGAGCATTCCGTAATCGGTCGTGGCCGCTTCCACGGTCTTAAACACGTCGTCGAGGGTCTCACATGCAACGGCTTCCGCATCCGACCCGAAGTACTGCAGGACGGCTTGCTCGGAATAGGCGCCGGCGGTTCCCTGAAACGCTACTCGCGTCATTCCACCGCCTCCTCTACCCAATCCGGACGCAGGGACTGCGCCTCTCCGAGGTACACGTGACGCATCCGGTCCGGCTTTCGATCGACCTCTACGTGCAACAGCACGCGAATGCATCGCGGCAGGCTCCCTGGCACATCGATATCTTGCGTGCAAAGAAGCGGTGTCTCGTGCCATCCAAGGTCCCGGGCGGCGCGCGCCGGGTAGGCGGCATTGAGATCCTGGGTGACACTGAAAATCACACTCACGATCTTCTCCACTCGAACGCCGTTCTCGTCGACCATCTTCTCCAGCAGTACACGCGTCGCATGGAGGATCTCCTCCTCGCTGTTTCCTGTGACACTCGTCGCTCCTCGGATTCCGCAGCAGCCCATCCTCGCCGTCCTCTCGTCCCCTTCGGACCGTCCATTACGTCGCGCCCCAAAACAAAAAGACCGCAGGCATTGCCTGCAGTCCGCTCCGGACCCTCCCGCTACGGCTCGCTGTCAGCTACGCCGAGGCAGAAAGGCCGGCTCCAAAGTAATACCAAAAGAAAACGCGGCGGGGTTCGGACGGGCACAACTGTGTGGTGCAATCCTTCACCCTGACCATCGTGTCCGCATCATAGGTTCGTCCTTGTGTAATGTCAAGAGCCCCCGCGGGATCTCGCTCTCGCGAAACACTGTCCAGAACAGCGATACTCGCGCGCCCTCTTGACTCTGGAGGGGGGCCTTCCTATGATGGGCCATCATGCCACGCAGACGAGAAGACGCCCACTCTGCTTCCAGAAGTGCGTTTTCCGGTCTCCTTTGGTGGTGGCGTGATTCCGGTTCTGCCGTGCGCAGCTAGCGACTGACTGGGCGCACAGTGAACCGGCTCGACGACCGCAGGCACGTCCTGCGGTCTTCTCTTTTTCGTGCTGCAGGTTTGACGGTTGGACAAGTAGGACCTCAACAAGGAGGAGTCGAGGACAGTGATCGGAATCGGGCGGCCGAAGAACGTGCCGAGGCCATTGATGAGAGGCTTGCGAGCCCACGGTCCGGCATCCACGAGATCGGTCCATCTGGAGGATGACGCCAGATGATGATCGTCATGGACCGCCAGGCGACGGTTGCTCAGGTTGCGCGCGTAACGGCGTTCCTGGAGCAAATGGGATGCCAGGCGCAGATCTCTCGCGACGAGGATCAGACGGTCATCGGCGTCATCGGCAACGTGCGCCCGTTCGATCAAGCCCAGATCGAGGGGATGGAGGGCGTTGTCCGCACGTTGGCGACCCTCGCGCCATTCAAGCGGGCGAGCCGCGACTTCCATCCCCAAGACACCCGAGTCTCCGTGGGTAACGTAACGATCGGAGGAGAACGCCTAACGATGATGGCCGGTCCGTGCGCGGTCGAGAGCCTCGATCAGTTGCGCGCTGTGGCGGAGGTCGTTCGCGATGCAGGAGCGACCATCCTCCGCGGAGGCGCGTTCAAACCACGCACCTCCCCATACAGCTTCCAGGGTCTTGGGAAGGAAGGTCTGCGGATTCTCGATCAGGTCCGACGCGAGACCGGGCTCCTCGTCGTGTCGGAGGTGACGGAACCGGAACTCGTCCCCGTGGTCGTTCCCTTCGTGGACATCCTGCAGGTCGGCGCGCGTAACATGCAGAACTACGCACTTTTACAGGCTGTAGGGAAGGCGCAGCAGCCGGTCCTGCTCAAGCGTGGAATGATGTCGACCGTGGAAGAGCTGCTGATGGCGGCCGAGTACATCCTGTCTCAAGGGAACGGGCGCGTGATTCTCTGCGAGCGGGGAATCCGAACCTTCGAAACCTATACCCGAAACACGGTCGACATCAACGCCGTGCCCCTGATCAAAAGGCTCAGCCACCTCCCGGTGGTCGTCGATCCCAGCCACGGAACCGGCCGGTGGGACCTTGTGGAGCCGGTTTCTCTCGGGGCGATCGCGGCCGGCGCCGACGGGCTCCTGGTGGAGGTCCACACCTCTCCCGAGACGGCCCTGTCGGACGGAGCGCAATCCTTGCGGCCGGAACGCTTCCGTACCTTGATGGAGAAGATTCGCCCGGTCGCCGAAGCGGTGGGGAGGTCCTTGTGATCGTGGACCGCCGACGCAATCCCAAAGGAGACAGAAGATGATTCGTCCCACGCTGGAAGAGGCTCGCACGTTGGCCGAACAGGGGAACCTGATTCCGATCTGGATGGAGATTCCTGCAGACCTCGAAACCCCCGCTTCTGTCTATCTCAAGCTTCGAGGAGACGGATCCTCGTTCCTTCTCGAGAGCGTCGAGCGAGGCGAACAGGTGGGCAGGTACTCGTTCCTCGGGATCGACCCGATTGCCGTGTTGACCGCGGAGAATGGCCGCGTCGAGCTGCGAGAGAACGGGGCCGTCACCGACATCAGCCCGCCGGATGGCGATCCGTTGGCGGCGATGGAATCGATCCTCGGCAGGTACAAGCCCGTAGCGAACCCGGATCTCCCCGAGTTCTACGGCGGGCTGGTCGGCTATCTCAGCTACGACGCCGTCCGATTCTTCGAACGGGCCCCTCTTCCTGAGGACCCTGGCCTCGGACTGCCGGACGCCGTCTTCCTGCTGTCGGACACGCTCGCGATCTTCGATCACGTGAAGCGTCAGCTGCTTGTGGTCGTCAATGCTCACGTCGAAGACGGCGTGGATGCGACGTACCAGCGGGCGATCGACAAGATCGCTGGCATTGCGGCGGCGATGGAGCGTCCCCTGCCCGCGGTGAAACCGCCGTCGCTCGAGCAGACCGCCGAAATGGAAAACGGCTGGGTCTCCAACGTCGATCGCCCCAGCTTCGAAGACGCGGTCCGCCGGACGAAGGAGTACATCGCCGCGGGGGACATCTTCCAGGGCGTGATCTCGCAGCGCCTATCACGAACGACGAACGTCGATCCGTTTGCCGTCTACCGCGCACTGCGGATGCTGAATCCGTCTCCGTACATGTTCTACCTCGACCTTCCCGAAGGGATTCGGATCATCGGTTCTTCACCCGAAACGATGGTCCGCTTGCAGGGACGCAGGGCGGAGGTGCGGCCGATCGCAGGGACGAGGCGTCGCGGCGCCGATCGGGCGGAAGATCAAGCACTGGCCGAGGAGCTTCTGGCTGATCCCAAGGAGCGGGCCGAGCACGTCATGCTCGTCGACCTCGGGCGCAACGACCTGGGCAGGGTGTGCCGGTACGGAACCGTGGAGACGCCCGAGCTGATGACCATCGAGCAGTATTCGCACGTGATGCACATCGTCTCCAGCGTTCAGGGCGAGCTCGGTTCCGGCATGAACGCGTTCGACTTGCTGCGTGCCACCTTCCCGGCGGGAACGGTCTCCGGAGCTCCGAAGGTCCGAGCGATGGAGATCATCGCCGAACTCGAGAAGGAGCGGCGAGGTCCGTACGCGGGAGCCGTCGGGTACTTCGCCTACTCGGGTGCGATGGACACGTGCATCACGATCCGCACCCTGGTGATGCACGGGGGTGCGATTCATGTCCAGGCCGGGGCAGGGATTGTGGCCGACTCGGATCCGGCGCGCGAGCACGAAGAGACGCTCAGCAAGGCGAAGGCTCTGGCCGAAGCGGTGCGGCGAGCCGAAGCAGCCGGAGCCTCTTCGGCGCAAGGGGGAGAGCGATGATCGTCGTGATCGATAACTACGACTCTTTCACGTACAACTTGGTGCAGTACTTCGGCGAGTTGGGTGCCGATCTGCGCGTGTTCCGAAACGATGCCGTCACGGTGGCCGAGGTCCAGGATCTGGAACCCGACGCGATCGTTCTCTCGCCAGGGCCGGGTCGTCCCGAGGGAAGCGGCGTCTGCCTTCAAATCGTCGAGGAGTTCCACCAGCGTCTCCCGATCCTTGGCGTCTGTCTCGGTCACCAAGCGATCGCTCACGTTTTCGGCGGAACGATCGATCGGGCTCCGCGGCTGATGCACGGCAAGACCTCGGCGATCCATCACACGGGTCAAGGGATCTTCGCCAACTTCCCGAGTCCGTTCACCGCCACGCGCTACCACTCCCTGATCGTCAAGGAGCCCGTCCCGGACGGGTTCGACGTGACGGCCTTCACCGCCGAAGGAGAGATCATGGCGATTCAGCACAGGGAGCATCCGCTGTACGGCGTTCAGTTCCATCCGGAGTCGATCCTCACGCCCCACGGCAAACGTCTGTTGGAGAACTTCCTGCGGGTCGGCCGGCCCACCGAGCGGGTCGCGACATGACGATTCGAGAGGCGCTCGCTCGAGTGATGGACGGAGAGAGCCTGACGGAGGCCGAAGCCGAAGCCGTGATGGACTCCATCATGACGGGCGACGCCACCAACGCACAGATCGCGGGCCTCCTCGTTGCGCTTCGTCTCAAGGGAGAGGCGGTGGAGGAGATCACCGGGTTCGCGCGCGCCATGCGAGAGAAGGCGATTCGGGTGCCGACGGAAGCCTCGACGCTGGTCGACGTCTGCGGCACGGGCGGTGACGCCCGCGGAACCTTCAACATCTCGACGACGGTCTCGTTCGTTGCAGTCGGCGCAGGGCTGGCGGTCGCCAAACACGGGAATCGCTCCGTCTCCAGCCGATGCGGAAGCGCGGATGTCCTCGAGGAACTCGGCGTCGATCTCGATCTGTCTTCCGAGGATGTCGGCCGGTGCATCGACGAGGTCGGGATCGGCTTCCTCTATGCCCCCAGGCTCCATCCGGCAATGAAGCACGCGATCGGACCTCGGCGAGAGATGGGAATCCGGACGGTCTTCAACGTCCTCGGACCGCTGACGAATCCAGCACGGGCCCAGATCCAGCTTCTCGGCGTGTACGATCGAGCCTTGACCGAGCCGCTGGCGCGCGTTCTCCAATCGCTCGGTTGCCGCTCCGCGTTTGTCGTTCACGGCGGCGGGGGCATGGACGAGTTCTCCACGCTCGGGGAAAACCACGTCACGCGACTCGCGGACGGACGGATCGAGTCGTTCACGCTCGATCCTGAATCGCTCGGCTTCTCGCCCGCATCTCTCTCGGACCTTCCAGGCGGAACCGCCGCGGAAAACGCCCGCGTCCCCATCGATCTTCTCGACGGACAGGAAGGACCGAAGCGAGACGTCGTTCTCCTGAACGCCGCGTGCGTTCTCGTCGCCGCCGGCGGGGCCTCCGACATCCCCGGAGGAATCGCCATAGCGGCGGAGAGCGTCGATTCGGGCGCGGCGCGCGGTCGCCTCGATGGACTCATCGCGATGACCCAGCGCCTGGGAGCACGTCATGATTCTTGACGAGATCGTCTCTCACAAACGCGGAGAGATCGCCGATCGAAAGAGGACCGTGCCGATCGGCGAGCTGACGCAGCGCGCCGAATCGCAGCCGGCGCCGGTCGACTTCGCGGGAGCGCTGAGGACAGAAGCTGTCGCGCTGATCGCCGAGATCAAGCGCGCGTCTCCATCGAAAGGATCGTTCGCACCGAATCTTCAGGCCGAGATCGTGGCGGAGACCTACGTTGAGAACGGCGCGTCCGCGATCTCGGTGCTGACCGACGAACGGTTCTTCAGCGGAAGCCTCGCGGATCTTGCGACGGCCAAACAGGCTGTCGCGAGGGCAGGAAGAAGCGTCCCGATTCTTCGGAAGGACTTCATCCTCGATCCGTATCAGGTCGTCGAGGCGCGGGCCGCCGGTGCCGACGCGGTTCTGCTCATTGTTCGCATCCTGCCCGACGACGAGCTACGCGCGCTGTACGCTGACGTGTCGCGGTGGAAGATGACGGCGCTCGTCGAGGTGCACGATGAGGCTGACATCGAGCGGGCGCTGCGCCTGAACCCGACCGTCGTCGGCATCAACAGCCGCAACCTGTCCGACTTCAGCGTCGACCTCGCGATCTTCGGCCGGCTGCGGGCTCGCCTCCCCGCTTCGGTGGTCGCTGTCGCGGAGAGCGGGATCGGCTCGGCCGCGGACGTCGCACGCGTCGGCGAAATGGGAGCCGACGCGGTCCTTGTCGGCGGTGCCCTGGTGCAGGCGACCGACATCGGGGCAAAGGTTCGCGAGCTCGTCGCCGGGGGCCTGTCGTGAGTCCGATCAAGATCTGCGGACTGACTCGAGTCGACGATGCGCTCGTCGCCGCGGAGGCCGGCGCTGACTTCCTGGGCATCATCTTCCACGCCCCGAGTCCACGAGCGATGAGCCCGGCTGAAGCGTCGTCACTCATTCACGAGACCAGGCAGCGGGCACCGTCGGCGAAGTGGGTCGGCGTCTTCGTCGATGCGCCGCTCGAGCAGATCCGTCGCGTCGTCGACACGGTCAAGCTCGACGGCGTACAGCTTCACGGAAACGAGCCCCCCGAGGCCGTCGATCGGCTTGTCCGTGCCGGGCTGTTCGTGATCAAGGCATTCCGGATCGCGGCACGGGACGATCTGGCGAAGCTCGATGCCTACTCGCCGAGTGCGTTTCTCCTCGACACCTACGTCTCCGATCGGCACGGCGGGACCGGACAGACGTTCGATTGGTCCATCGCTCTGGATGCCGCGGCAGAGCACCGCATCCTCCTCGCCGGCGGGCTAACGCCGGAGAACGTGGCCTCGGCCGTGGAGACAATCCATCCATGGGGCGTCGACGTATCCAACGGCGTGGAGAGTGCTCCGGGAAGAAAGGACGTCGAGAAGATACGCACATTCATCGCCGCCGCCAGGCAAGCGCTGAGCGGGAAAGGGGCACCATGAGCAAGGGATCCACCGGGAGACCCTCAGACAGTCCTTCGATGCCCGATTCGCGAGGGTACTTCGGTATCTACGGAGGCCGATTCGTCCCCGAGGTGCTGGTCCCGGCGCTCGACGAACTCGATCGGGTGTACCGAGAGACGCAGGCAGATCCCGGTTTTCACGAGGAACTGGATCGTCTCCTGCGCGACTACGTCGGACGCCCGACGCCGCTCACCCTCGCCGCGAACCTGACCGAGCATGCGGGGGGCGCGAGGATCTATCTCAAGCGCGAGGACCTGGCGCACACCGGCGCGCACAAGATCAACAACACGCTCGGACAGGCGCTCCTTGCACGTCAAATGGGTAGACGTCGAGTCGTCGCCGAGACCGGCGCTGGCCAACACGGTGTCGCGACCGCGGCGGTGGCGGCCCTGCTCGGCCTCGAGTGCGTGGTCTACATGGGAACCGAAGACATGGCTCGCCAAGCGCCGAACGTTGACCGGATGCGTCTGCTCGGCGCCGAGGTCCGCGGCGTCGACGCCGGCAGCCGGACGCTCAAGGACGCGATCAACGAAGCGATTCGCGATTGGGTCACCCACGTCGACACGACGTACTACCTCCTGGGATCGGCGCTGGGACCGCATCCGTACCCTAAAATGGTCCGAGACTTCCAGACGATCATCGGGCGTGAAGCGCGGGCGCAGATCCTCGAGCAGGCGGGTCGCCTGCCAGATGTGCTCGTCGCCTGCGTCGGCGGAGGCTCGAACGCGATCGGCCTCTTCCATCCGTTTCTCGAGGATCCCGTGGACATGATCGGCGTGGAGGCCGGCGGATGCGGGACGACGACCGATCGGCACGCGGCGCGTTTCGCCGATCCGCTCCGAGGTCGAGTCGGCGTTCTCCATGGGACGCGGACGTACTTGCTCCAGGACGAGGACGGCCAGGTCCTTCCCACGCATTCGGTTTCGGCCGGGCTCGACTACCCCGCGGTCGGACCGGAACACAGCCAGCTTCGGGATCTCGGGCGGGCCGAGTACACCTCCGCGACCGACGCGGAGGCCCTCGACGCGTTTGCCCTGCTCTGCCGATGCGAGGGGATCATCCCCGCACTCGAAAGCGCCCACGCCATCGCCGAAGGTGCGAAGCGGGCGGCCGGCATGGCGCGTGACAAGATTCTGATCGTCAACCTGTCCGGCCGAGGCGACAAAGATCTCGGAACCGTCACCAGCATCAACAGGGAGCGCACATGAGCGAGCGTCACGGGGTCCGATGGATCGGCGATGTCTTCCAAGCTGCGCGATCGGCGGACCGCGCCGTTCTCATCCCGTACGTGACGTTGGGCTACCCGACGCCGGAGCGCTCCCTCGCCCTGGCGGACGCAGCGATCGCCGGCGGAGCCGACATCCTCGAACTGGGCGTCCCGTTCTCCGATCCTCTCGCCGATGGTCGTGTGATCCAGGTTGCGACGCAGGGAGCCCTGGCCCAAGGGACGACGGTCCGAACGTGCCTTGACCTCGCCGCTCAACTGCGGGCACGCCGTCCCGAGATCCCGTTTCTGTTCATGGGGTACCTGAACCCGATCCTCGCGTTCGGCGAGGCCGCGTTCTGTGAGGCGTGCCGAGACGCCGGGGTCGACGGACTGATCGTTCCCGATCTTCCGCCCGAGGAAGGGGGCATGATCGAAGAGCTCTGCCGGCAGGAGGGGTTGGCGTTGGTCTACCTCCTCGCGCCGAACACGCCCCCAGAGCGGATGTGCCTGATCTGTGAGCGATCTCGCGGCTACGTCTATCTCGTTTCGGTGACCGGCACGACGGGAGCGCGAGACAGCCTGCCGAGCGACCTGGCGGACTTCGCGAGCCGGGTGCGGGGTGTCACCGACAAGCCGATCGCCGTCGGCTTCGGGATCTCGAAGCCCGAGCAGGCGGCTGCCGTGGCGCAACTCGCAGACGGTGTCATCGTCGGAAGCGCCGTCGTCCGCCGATGCGAAAGCGAGACGGGGCCGTCGGACGTCGAGCGCTTCGTCGCAGCGCTCCGAGCGGCGATGGCGAGATCGCAACGATCCTAGAATCCGCGCGGCGGCCCTATCTGCGCCGACGACGTCTGTTTCGTGCCGTAGCGGTTCGGCGTTTCGGAAGCCGCTCCGTCCACGCGTCGTCTCTACTCGCCATCGCGGATCTGCTGACGCTACGCCTCTGACTCGGCACCGGCTTTCAGCATAGTGAGGATCATCTTGAATCCCTCGACAGCGCGTAGGGCATGGGGTTGGTTCGCCGGCATGACGAGCGCCTCGCCTGCGCCGACTTGGTGCAGATCCTCGCAGATGCGTATCTCCGCCGTCCCTTCGACGACGTGAACGAGCGCATCGAACGGCGCCGTGTGCTCGCTCAGCTCCTGCCCTTGAGCGAAGGCGAAGAGGGTCACCGTTCCCGCCTCGGTCTTGAGGAGGATCTTGCTGACCACTGCGTCCTCTTGGTATGCAATCGAATCCACAACCCGGCTCGGCTTACCACCGAATCCTGCGTTCATCGTCATCCTCGCCCTCTCCCTTCCTCGGTCGTCCGCTCAGGATACGGGACCGAACGACGCAGGTCATTCGGCGTACTGCGGCGCTTGTTCCTCCGTAGTCCATCCAGGCCAGTCCCTGGGGCTCGCGTTGCTTACGCAGGCCAGAGAACAACAAGAATCAAGATCTGCCCCCAAACCTAAGATTGTCGGGCGCTTCAGAAGGGTGGCTTCAGGCTTGCTTGCAGATCTCATTCGCCGTGATCCGATCGAGTGTGCGATGACGCTTGACGGGCACGATCTTCTTGCCGTTCGAGTAGATGGAGTGTTTCGCGCCCTCTCACAGCAGATGGAAACTGTTCTTCTCGAGGAATCGGACGAGTTCCCGCCGAGACACACTCATGCTACGTCTCTACAGCGGCCTGCTCGAGGAGGGCTCCGCCAAGGGAACTTCCCTGCCTTCCTGTCGATACACCGCGACCATCTCCCGCAACGCATCCCTCAGGAGTTCACGACATTCCTCGATTGTGGCTCCCTCGGTGACCACTTCGGGCCACTCGACGAGCTGTCCCATGTAGCCGCTTCCGGTCTTCGTGTACTTCCCTGTGTATGTGCTCGTCATGTCCGGCGATCCTCCCTCCGATGGTCTCTGCGGAGTATAGCATGCAGGCGAGAACGAGGGCTTCGGATAGAGCAGCACACCCTGTAAAGAGCGCATTCCATCCCCGAGCACACCAGCGAACCCACTAATTGCCGACACGCAGGCTGCCGATCAGACGGGTTCCGAACCTGCAATGGGACGAGGTCGCGGGTGCAGAAGGTCGGCGGCATGCAGGACAAAGGAGACCGCCCTGAGGGATGTCCCGAGAGTGAGTTAGGCACGGGCTGTCTCACTAAATCCAGTGGTAGACCCCTCTGGCCCACTATCCTTCGAACTTGAGTCGAG
>CBFCYU010000035.1:0-12700 GCA_965602415.1 uncultured bacterium
GCTCTGGCACATCGTACAAGATATCGTCGAACGGGTGTCGGTACAGCGCCTACGCTTCGCGTAGCTTGGGAGAACGGCCTCCGTCTGCGGGCCGTTCTCCTGCGTTGGCTGCGGCCCTGAACGAAGTAGAAGGAGCCGGAGTGATGCTCCGGCTCCTCACGTGTCGATCTCCGCCCGAGACGTTGGCGTTCAGCCAACCACCTCGGGCCGTTCAGGGACGTCATAGAGTATGTCTTCCAGTGGATGACGGTATAGACCCTGTTCCAACCTGTTCTGGTCGAAGTAGTGGCCCATGAAGCCGATGGATCGGCCGAGGACGAACAGAGCGTTGAACATCCCCATGGCGATCATCTGATCGATCTCGGCGTCGTCGAATCGCAGCTCCTTGAGCAGGTCGGCCAACAGGACGCCGATGCATCCGTCGACGTTCAGAATCAGGTTGTTCTTCTTCTGGGTCGTGACTGCTTCAACGGAGAGCGCGTAGTTGAGCACCGGCGTGTCCTTGAAGTTCGCTCTGGCGAAGTTCTTCATCAGCTCGACGCGCTTGTCCGGGTTCTCGATCGTGTGCAGCTTGTGCCCGATCCCCTGAACGCGGACGTTCTTGCCCTTCATGTGCGCGATGAACTCACGCGGGGCGAGTCCGTTTCGCAGTCCGTAGAGGAAGTGCTCCGCGGCGCCGTTGACGGCTCCGCCGAACCTCGGGCCGATGGTCAGGATTCCGGTGACGAGCGAGCTGATCAGGTCCTTGCCGGCCCGAGCGGTGACGATCGTGTTGTGTGCGCCGGAGACGGCCGCCCCGTGGTCGGCGATGATCTGGATGACCATCTCGATGAAATCGCGCGCGTACTGCGGGATCTCCCTCTTGAACCAAAGGAGGCCGATGACTCCGCCAATGCCGTAACGCTGCTCGATGACCTCGTCGATCGGCACGCCGCAGTAGTTGTGGACCTCACCCGACTCGTCGCAGATCGTTGAGATAAAGCTGGTCGGCTTGCGGACGAGGCCCTCAGCCACGGCCTGCTTGTAGTCCATCGGAACGTGCGGCGGCTCGCTCTCGGTCGTGGGAACGATGGCCCCGGCAGCAACGAGCTTGTCGTACGTTTCCTTGATGGCTTCAGCGTAGTCGTCGAACGATGTTGGCACGACGACGCCGGCCTTGCGCAATGCGGCGTTCTTGGCGTCGGCCGTTTCGAGATCCGAACCGGCCTTCGCGCCGGCGTGGCCGAACTGGACTTGTCCCGGGAGGACCTTGGCGCACGTACCGGTCGTCCACATGACGAGTGGCTTGGTGATCCGTCCTTCCTTGACGGCTGCAGCAATCTCATGCTCGGCCGTTCCGCCGACCTCCCCGAGACAGACGAGCATCTTGATCTCGGGGTTCGCCTCGTAGCGGAGCAGGTGGTCGAGCAGGCTGGCGCCAGGATGGGCGTCACCGCCGATGGCGATTCCCTCATTCACGCCGTCGGTCGTTCGCGAGACGATGTTGTACGCCTCGTTCGACATCCCGCCGGAGACGGAGACGAAGCCGACCGAGCCGGGCCGGTAGAGCTTCGACATCTTGATGTTGTCCATCGTACCAGCGGTATTGCCGATCTTGAACGCGCCGGCCTTGATCCCGCCGACGGTCGCCGGGCCGATGATCCACTTGCCCTTCGACTTGGCGGTTTGGCTCAGAATGCGAGCGTGCCGCTCGGGCACGCCTTCGGCGATGACGGCGATCGTGCGGATCGTGTCGGTGCCAAGCGCTTCCATCGTCGTATCGAATGCCGAGCGCTGCGAGGCGAAGTTGACCATCACGTCGGCCTTTGGGAACTTCTCCACCGCCTCGCCGATCGAGCGGAGCCGCGGGATGGTGATCTCACGCGTGCCCCAGAAGAACTTCTCGAAGCCGCCGCGCTCGGGCGTGATCATCGCGACGACGCTCGGCTCGTCCTTGCGACACAGGTAGTCGAAGTCGAGCATCCGCTGCACCGCGTTGGTCTGCGCGCCGTAGATGAACGCCTTGGTATCACGAGAGAAGAGGTCGTAGCTGTTCATTCGTTCCCTCCCGAAAGGGCCATCGAGACGATGCGCGTCATGTGGGTTTCCGGCCCGTAGACCTCGATCGGAACGCCGATCTCTTCTCCCACGCGTCGCATGTTCTCGAGGCCCTCCTTGAAGTTGGGGCCGCCGCGGCGAACGTAGATCCTCACCTTGTTCTCTTGCAGCTTGTCCCTGTAAGCCTTCAGCGCCTGGATGATGCCGGTGAACGTCTTAGCGACGTCGGTGAAGTTGGCGATCCCGCCGCCGATCAGCAGGAACTTCGGGCGTCCCTGCGGGTCGGGCGTGCGAGTCATCAGATCGAGCAGCGTCTTGGCGTATTCGTTCGTCAGCTCGGTCGTCGGGTTCCCCGAGTACTCGCCATAACAGGCGAGCTCCTCGGCATACCCGAGGTCGACCACGGTGTCGGCGTAGATGACGCTGGCTCCACCGCCGGCGACCATCGTCCAAACGCGGCCGTTCGGATTGAGGACCGTCAGTTTGAGGCTGGCGCCGGTCTTCTCGTCGAGCGACGCGATGTACGCCTCCTCCTCCGTGGCGGTCGAGCCGAACGCCTTCGGGAACTCCATCTTCCCCCACTTCTCGGCGCACTGGAACGCCGCGGTGTCGTCGAGCTTGGCGACAGCGTCCAAGAGCGCTATCGCACCTTGGACGAGCGCAATCGGGTTGAACTCGAGGTACGTGAAATGGTAGTCGACGTAGGTTTGGTACAAGGTTCTGACGAACGCGACGACCTGATCCTTGTTCGGAAGATCGGGGAGCCGCCCAGCGACGTCTACGTCGTCAAGCGTCCCCAGGACGGGGACTTCAATCGTCACGACGGAATCCCAGACGGACTCAATGTCGACGCCGCCCTGGGTCGAGAAATGAATCATGTCCGCCTCGTGGCCGGCGGTGAACGCCAGATAGTACTCGGCGTCGTGCGGCACGAACGGCTCGATCAGGAAGTGGGTTAGCACGCCGGTCGTCTTCCCGGATGCCCCCTCGATCGTCGTCTCGACGTTCATCCGCTCGGCGATCCACGCCTTCACCTCGTCGAACGTCTTGTCGACGAACAGGAGGTTGTTCTTCCCGCGCTTGCCGAACAGCTGATCCGGCTTGCAGACCAGCTTCGTCTCGTTCAGCCACGGATGCTCCGTCGGCAAGCCGGCGAGATCCGTCTCCGGTGTCACGAGGACGAGCCGAGCATCAGAGACCCCCTCGTAGCCACGTTCTGCCAGTGCGCGAGCGATCAGGCGCTTCGCGTCGTACTCGCGTATTCCTTTCTGTGCCATGTCAGTCGGTCCTCACTTACATATGGTTGATGATCGCGTCGCCGAACCCGGAGGTGGTAACCTGCTTCGCGTCCTCCATCTGACGGGCCAGGTCGTAGGTGACGACCCCGCTGGCGATGGCCCTGCGCACGCCTTCGAGAACCACTTCCGCCGCCTCGGTCCACGTGAGATAGCGGAGCATCATCACTGCGGACAGGATGAGGCTGGTCGGGTTGACCTCGTTCTTGCCGGCGTGCTTCGGCGCGGTTCCGTGGGTCGCTTCGAACACGGCGACACCAGTGTCGTAGTTGATGTTTGCGCCGGGCGCCACGCCGAGTCCTCCGACCTGCGCTGCGGCGGCGTCGGTGACGTAGTCGCCGTTCAGGTTCATCGTGGCGACAACGTCGTACTCGTCGGGTCGAAGGAGCATCTGCTGGAAGAACTGGTCGGCAATTCGGTCCTTCAGCACGATCTTCCCTTCGGGCGCAATGCCGTCGTGCTTCTCGAACACCTCGGCTTCGGTGATGATCTGCGCATACTCCTCGCCCAGTTCATAACCCCAGTCGCGGAACGCCCCCTCGGTGAACTTCATGATGTTGCCCTTGTGCACCAGGGTGACGGACCTGCGGTCGTTCTTGATCGCGTACTCGATCGCTGCCTTGACGATCCGCCGTGTCCCGGCGTGGGAGATCGGCTTGATCCCGATGCCACACTCCTCGGGGAAGCGAATCTTATCGCCGATCTTCATCTCGTCTTGCAGCCAGGAGATGACCTTGTCGGCGTCGGCAGATCCGGCCTTCCACTCGATTCCCGCATAGAGGTCCTCGGTGTTCTCGCGGAAGAAGGTGATGTCGAGATCCTCCGGCCGCTTGACCGGTGCCGGGGTGCCGATGCTGCGGACGGGACGCAAACAGACATAGAGATCGAGCAGCTTCCGCAGCATCACATTGAGGCTGCGAATGCCGCCGCCAACCGGCGTGGTCAGCGGACCCTTGATCGCCACGAGATACTCCCCGATCGCGTCGATCGTCTCCTGAGGCAGATAGAGCTTCTGCCTTTCGTCCGGCTCGATCGCGACGATCTCGTCCTCGGTCAGCTCGGGGTGATTGACCTCGACCGCTTCGTCCCCGGCGAGGACCTTCAGCCATTCGATCTTTCTCTCTCCGCCGAACGCCTTCTCCACCGCGGCATCGACGACCTTGATCATCACCGGGGTGATGTCGACCCCCGTTCCGTCTCCACGGATAAACGGGATGATCGGGTTGTTCGGAACGTTGAGCCCGTCGGCCCCTCTCGTGATCGCTTCTCCGTCCTTCGGCTCCGGGGTGTATCGATTGCCCATCGTAGTGCCCTCCTTTGGAGGTCGTGTTGGTGTTGTTCTTCGTTTCCTATGCCGCGATCTCCCTCGTGATGTCCTGCGCAGCCTGGACGAGGAGATCGATCAATCTCTGCTTGAGTTCGCCCTCTCCGCGATGCCTCGGCACCGATACGCCGATTGAGGCGACAACCCGGTCGGCAAACGAGAAGATCGGGGCCGCGATGCCACGCGTCCCAACGATGGCTTCCCCGTCGCTCTCCGAGTAACCGTCACTCCCGATCTTGGCCACCTCGCGGTCCAACGCACTCGGATCCGTGATGGTCGTCTCGGTGAGCCGAGCAAGCCCTCCCTTCTTGACGATCGATCGCCGCTCGTCGGGATCGAGATGAGCGAGGATCGCCTTTCCCGTCGCGCTGGCGTGCAGGGGATATGTGTCGCCTAGCTCGTACGAGACCCGAAGGGCGTGATGCCCGTCGACCTTCTCCAGGCAGATCCCCTCTCGCTCCCGAAGCCCGCACAGGATGACCGTCTCTCCCGTCTCGCGTGCGATTCGCTCCATGTAGGGGAGCGCCACACCGCGGATCGGCCGGCGCGACATCGTCGCTGCAAGCTCGAGGATCTTCGTTCCCAGACGATACCCGGGACCGTCCGCGGCCTCCTCGACTAGGTGATGCGACCGAAGCGCAGCGATGTAGCGATAGGCCGTGCTCCGTGGCAGATCGAGCTCGCGGGCGATCTCTGCAACCTGAAGCGGCGGCGATTCGGAGAGCAACGTCAGAATCTGAACGCACTTCTCCAGCGTGTTCAGTGGGTTGCTCTCGCTCAATCGGGCCATCTGCGTACCTCGCTACGCTCGGTACGTACGAGAACGGCCGGATGGGTTCGTCCCGTTCTCGTCGTCCGTCTGTGCATTCATGTGTGTTCCCTTGCCCGCGCCTCGCGTACTTCGCTTCGCTCAGTCCGTACGAGAACGGATGGTTCGGTCCGTCCCGTTCTCGTCGTCAGTTCCTCAATTCACCTTCTCGTCCACGCTCCGTGACTCGCAGTGAGAAGACACGGAGGCGAAGGAGCGTGTTCGCGCCCCTTCTCCCGGTTGCTGCAACTACGCAGTCTGGTTCGCCGTATACGCCAGCAGTCCTCCAGCGCGGAGCATCTCCTTCTCGCGGTCGGACAGCGTATGCTGGACCGGAAGCTCCTTTCCCTTGGTGAGATTCTTCAGGACAAGTTCACGGCCTAGATCGGAAACGTCGATCTCGAGCCGGTCGCCCTGATCGATCTGATCTGTATCGCACGTCAGCGGGACAATCCCCATGTTGATCAGGTTCGCGTGATGAATCCGCGCGAACGCCTTGGCAAAGACCGCCTTGATTCCAAGCTTCCACGGCGCCAGTGCGGCGTGCTCACGCGAGGAGCCCTGGCCGTAGTTGTCGCCGCCAACGAGGAATCCGCCGCCACCGTCGATCGCTCGCTGGGCGAACGTCTCGTCCTCGTAGTAGAAGGTGAACTTGGAGATCTCCGGCAGGTTCGAGCGCAGGTGCTGCGTCAACGGACCGGCCGGAAGGATCGCGTCGGTCGAGACCCCGTCCCCGAGTTTGAGTAGGACCTCGCCCTTGAGAACCGGCTCGAGCGGCAGCTGTTGGCCGAGGGCCACGATGTTCGGGCTCCGGCGAATCTCGACGCTCGGGCCCGCCGGATCAAGGATCAGGTAGTCGTCGACGGTTAGGTGATCGATCTCGACGGTCGCGGTCGGAAGATCGCGCGGGTCGGCAATCACACCCACAAGCGCCGAAGCAGCGGCAACCAGCGGGCTGCAGAGCGCCAGCTTACCGAACTTGCTTCCGCCACGCCCGGCCCAGTTTCGGTTGACGGTGCGAAGCGACAAGTGTCCGTTGCCCGGAACGAATCCGATTCCGATGCACGCGTTGCATCCAGGCTCGATCATCCGTACGCCGGCCTTGGTCAGATCAAGGAAGCTGCCGTCCTCCATCAGCATCTCCCACGACTGGCGCGAGCCAGGCGAGACGATGACGTCGATATCGGTCGAGACCTTCTTGCCCTTCAGCATCTGCGCGACCGGCTTGATGTCATGATACGAACCGTTGGTGCACGAGCCGATGAACACCTGGTCGATCTTCGTACCTGCGACCTCTTCGATGTCGAAGACGTTGTCCGGCATGCCAGGCATTGCGACAAGCGGCTTGAGCGTCGAGAGGTCGATCTCCAACGTTTCGTCGTAGTTCGCGCCCTCGTCGGGCTTCACCTCACTCCAGACATCCTCTCGCCCCTGCATCCGCATGAACTCGCGGGTAATCTCGTCGGACGGGAAGATCGACGATGTCGCGCCGGTCTCGGTCCCCATGTTGGTGATCGTCGCGCGCTCGGGGACGGACAGGGTCGCCACGCCGGGACCGGTGAACTCAAGGAAGTACCCTACGCCGCCCTTGACAGAGATTCGTCGAAGGATCTCGAGGGAGACGTCCTTGGCGGTGACGTTGGCCGGCAGCGAGCCTGTGAGGACGACGTTCATCATCTTGGGCACGGTCAGATAGAACGCCCCCCCGCCCATCGCCACGGCGACGTCCATGCCGCCCGCACCGATCGCGAGCATCCCCAATCCTCCGCCCGTCGGGGTGTGGGAGTCCGAACCGAGAAGCGTCTTGCCCGGCTCACCGAACCGCTCGTAGTGGAGCTGGTGGCAGACGCCGTTCCCGTTCTTGGAGAACTTCGCTCCGTAGTGCGACGCGATCGTCTGAAGGAAGATGTGATCGTCGGTCGACTCGCCCTTGAACCCAAGCGATGTGTGGTCGGAGTAGGAAACCACCAGATCGGCCTTTACGCGCTCGAGCCCGAGCGCCTCGAACTCAAGCCACGCCATCGTTCCAGTCGAGTCCTGCGTCAGGCACTGGTCGATCAGAATCGCGACTTCTTGTCCCGTTTCCAGCGTTCCCTCGCGAAGATGTGCTGCGAGGATCTTCTCCGTCATTGTCTGCGGCACGTCAATCACCTCACTTAAAGGGCGCGGCATTATAGCGAGGGAATCCCTTCTCGCCAAGTGCGAATGTCGGAGTGTTCGTGTCTCGCTATTTAAGACTTCGGGTTGACCTCAACGACGCTGAAGCCGCCGGAGGACGTCGTCGATGAGCGCGTCCGGCGTCGAGGCTCCCGCCGTAAGCCCGATCGATCCGAATCGGGCGAGTTCCAGGCCGGCGATCTCGCCCGGCGAGGCAACGAGGAACGTCGACGCTCCGGCCGCGCGGCAGGCCTCGGCGAGCCGGTTCGTGTTCGCCGAGGTTCGGCTTCCCACGACGACCATTGCGTCGACCCGCTCGGCAAGCTCACACGCCACGCGATAGCGGCGAACGGTCTCCGAACAGGCGGTGTCGTTCACGACAGCTCCTGCGTCGAAGCGTGATCGCACCGTCTCCGCGAACCGTCGGAAGTCGGTCGGCTCAGCGGTCGTCTGAGCGAGGAGCGCGAGCGGAGGCTCGATCGAAGCACCGTCGAGATTCGGCGATTCTGTTGCCATCCCTCGTCCCCTGGTTCGAGACAGAATCCCACGGACCTCGGGGTGCGATGGTCGGCCGTAGACGATTACGTTTCGGCCGACGGCGGACTGCTCCGCCGCCGCTTCCTGTGCACGCCGGACGATAGGGCAGGTCGCGTCGATTAGGGGCAAGTCTCGTGCGGCGATCCGATCGAGAACTTCCACTTCGGCTCCGTGAGCGGTGATCACGACAGTCCCGCCGTCCGGCACATCGTCCAACGACGCCACGACATGGACTCCAAGATCCGCGAGCGTGGCGACTACGTGCTCGTTATGGACGATCGGCCCGAGGGAGTAGACGGTTCCGCAGCGTGTTACTGCATCCTCGACCAAGTTGACCGCACGGCGAACGCCGTGACAGAACCCTAGGACGTCGGCCCGGACAACGCGCATGTGGCTAGTCCCCGGAATCCCCGAGGAGATCGCGGACGATGCGCACGACCTCGCCGGCGAGCCGATCTTCCGGGACGGCGGAGCCGATCGGCTCGCCGCGAAGGTAGATCGTCCCCTGTCCCGGGCCGCCGACGAGACCGACGTCGGCCGCGCGGGCCGCGCCGGGACCGTTGACAACGCCGCCCCTCAGCGCGATCGACAGGCTCTCCGCGACGTCGTCCAGCTCGCGCCGTACCTGCACAGCGATCGACTCGAGGTCGATCCCCGTCCGGCCGCACGTCGGGCAGACCCGCAGGTCGATCCCCCGGAAGCGCAACCCAAGGGCCCGGAGGATCTCGTACGCGACGCGGACCTCTTCCACCGGATCCCCGGTGAGCGAGACGCGGAGCGTGTCGCCAAGTCCCTCCGCAAGAAGGACGCCGAGTCCGACGGCGGATCGGATCGATCCCTCCCACGCCGTCCCCGCCTCAGTAATCCCGATGTGCAGGGGGTAGTCGGACTCGCGGGCGAACGCGCGATAGGCGTCAATCGTCATCCGCACGTCAGTTCCTTTCAGCGAGACGACGATCCGGTCGAAGCCGCGCTCCTCGAGGAGCCGGATCTCGTGCAGGGCGCTCTCGACCATCCCCGTGGCGGTTGGGTGGTTCTTCGCGTCGCGGAATCGCTCGTCGAGCGACCCAGCGTTCACGCCGACGCGAATCGGGATCCCCGCATCGTTCGCCGCCTCGGCGACCGCCGCGATCTTCCCCGGATCGGTGATGTTGCCGGGGTTGAGCCTCAGCTTGTCGACCCCGGCGTCGATCGACGCGAGCGCGAGGCGATGATCGAAGTGGATGTCGGCGACGAGCGGAATCGAGATCCGTTCGATGATCCGCGGAAGCGCTTTCGCCGCCTCGACGTGGGGAACGGCGACCCGGACGATCTCGCACCCGGCTTGTTCAAGCCGGTCGATCTGCTCGACCGTCGCCTCTACGTCGGCGGTGTCGGTGTTGGTCATCGACTGGACGACGATCGGCGCGCCACCTCCGATCGGGACATCCCGGACGAGGATTTGGCGCCTCATCATGCACTTCCTTCGGGAGCCCATCGAAGGGAGTCGCACAGCTCCGCCATCCGCCGTACTCCTACCTCGCTGAAAGGTAGCCGCTCCAGTTCCGACAGGACGTTCCCCAGATGGCCGCCAACCTCTCGTGCTCCGTCCTCCGGGATCTGCAGTCGTTCCATCGTCTCGACAATCCCCTCGACCGCTTCGCCGGAGATCCTCTCCACCGCGAACGCTGCTTCCAGGGCGCGCCGCTCACCCTTCGCCGCCGCGGCGACCACAGGATACGATTTCTTCCGCCGTCGAAGGTCAGCGCCGATCGGCTTGCCCAGCTCCGATTCGCTTCCCCAGATCCCGCGGAGGTCGTCGCGGATCTGGTACGCGCGGCCGAGCTCCCGACCAATCTCATTCAAGCGGTCCCGCACCTCGTGCGACGCCTCGGCGACGATCGTCCCGAGTTCGCAGGCACAGCGGAACAGCGACCCCGTCTTCCTGTCGATCATCCCCTCGTACTCGCTCATGTCCGGCCAGCACGCCTCGAACGAGACGTCGAGCGCCTGGCCTTCGACCACCTCGATCGCCGCGTCGAGAACCCGCCCGAGCAGCTCGTCCCCGGCCGACCTCGCCTCGGTCAGCGCGAGAACGAGCATCAGGTCTCCGGCGTTGATCGCCTGCGCCTCTCCGTAACGGTTCCAGATAGTCGGCCGACCGCGCCGCGTCTCGTCGCCGTCCTGCACGTCGTCATGGATCAGCGAGAACTCGTGGACGAGCTCCAACGAGACGGCGGCCGCCAGTGCGAGCTCCGGATCTGCTCCGAGCTCATCAGCGATGAGGAGGGTCAGCGACGGGCGGACCAGCTTCCCGAGCGCCTCCGCTGGAGCGCCCGACTCGTCCTCCAGACCGACGTGGTATCGGAGGACGTCGCGAAGGGGCGTGTCGCCGGAGAGGACACAGCGAAGTCCTTCCACGATCGTCGAACGGAATCGAGACAGAAGGGTCGATTCCACCATGCCCTCCCTCAGCAACTCCAGGACGCCGTTACACCAGCTTCGGAGGGAGGACGATCGTCCCGAAGTTCTTCTCGTACCGCTGGATGTTCTCCCCGATTGCCTGGTAGAGCCGCTTCATGTGCCCCGGATTGAGGACGACCCTCGACGTCAGGAGGGCCTGATCCCCTTTCGGAGACTGGGTCTGCGGATCGACGAACAGGAAGTCGATGATGAATTCCTCCTTGCGATGGGAGATCAGCGCAAGGTTCGAGTAGTGTCCCCGTCGTGCCTCGTTGTCGGCTGCGATCTGCATCTTCCGTTGTTCCGCCAATGGACGATCACCCCACGTTTCGAGGATGGTAGCGGTTCACCGGGAATGCAACAAGATTCGGATCAGGATTTGAGATAACGCTCGAAGAACGTCTCGATCATCCTTCGGTGATGTCCTTCGAGGAGGATGTGGTGATTGCCGAGCGGCGCCTCGAGGAGCTCGTCGATCGGCCCGTCGATGGCGACGCGGATCTGCGTTCGACAGAGATCGTCGCGAACCGTCGTCTCTTCCATTGTCCCCTCGCGGACGAACAACCGGTCGAGCCGCTCTCCGCCGAGACGGAAGACCGTGCATGGGCCGACGGGGATTGTCCCCGCGATCCCGACTCCGAGGTCGGACTCGAAGTGGGTCGTGATGCTGTACCGCGCCGTCATCGACAGTGGGCAGGTGCAGTGGGCCATCCCGAGGATCCGATTCGCCGGATCGACCGACGCGATGTTCCCCATGAACGCCGCTTGCCCGGAGAGGAGGAACGCGACGTAGAGCGAGAAGAGCGACTGGAGATCCCCTTCGCAACCGGCGGGGATGTGCTCGTCGTTCAGCCGCGACAGGGCGTAGCAGCCGGTCTGATCAAGCCCGGTCACCAGATCGAAGCATCGGACCGAGCAGGCAGCGAGTCTGTGCGCGTCGATGGTGCTTCGCAAGCCTTGGTAGATCGCGACCGAGTCCTGGAGGTCCCCCGCTGCGCGTTCGTCAACCGAGCCGGCGCCGCGCTTGAATTGCGCGACTTCCTTCTTCGGCGCCGAAGCCTCCTCGATCCGCAGCAGCAGCTCGTTCATCTCGATCTGGATCAGCTCGACCGAGAGTCGCCCCTTGAGGAAGGCGCGGTCGACATCGCTGGCGACAAGCCAATCGGACGGCTCGCCGATGAGCCCGACGCGGCTGAAGCGGAGTCCCTCCCACGCCTTCGAGATGACCAGCTCTCGCTCGAGTCCCACGGCGATCTCTTCCGGTGTGCCGAAGAGGATCCTCCCCTCACCGCCGTCCTGGCGGATCCGCGCGAGGATCTCCAGCGCCGCGGGGAGCGAGTTGTGTGCGGGATGTGCGATCAGCAGAGCCGGGGGGTGGAGCTGAGCGATCAGCTTCAGCACCTCCCGTTCCACCCCACCAGTCAGAACGAGGATCGCCGCGGGTCGGTCGCCCGACGGGCGCTTGACGTCCTGAAGCTCGAACGTCGACGACGCAGAAGCAATCTTCTTCAGCAGGTCGGCCTTCATCGACTCGACATGCTTCGCGTCGTGCAGCCCCGAAGCTCGAACCAGAATCTCGATCTTGTCCATCGGATCGATCGTAGCCCTCAGCTGCCGCGCGTCCGAGAGACTCCCCGACGACGGCTCCGGACACGAGTCACCCGCCGACGGGGTGGCTGGAACCCGCAAACATGGCCACGTCTCCGCTCGCAACGGAACCGGATCCCTCGCGCTCGACCGATCGGCAGGTTGATCCGATCGCGACCGATCGGATACGCTCAATCTTCGTCCCGTAGCGCGTTCGCACCGATCGGGTTTTCGCACGACGAATGAGGAGGGTGGCATGGGGGTTCTGAAGACGGTCTTCTACTTAAATCCGGTCTGGACGTGGTTGTTGGCCGTCGCGATTGTCGCGTTCGTCTGGCTCGTCCTTCGCGTGGCGATGCGCTTCTTCGTCCGCCGACTGAGGAGGCTCGCCGTGAAGACGCCGGGCCAGTTCGACGATCTGGTCGTCGAGCTCCTCGCCAAGACGCGCTTCCTGTTCGTCCTCATCGTGTCGTTCTACGCCGGGTCACTACTCCTCGTACTCCCGAGCGCGGC
>CBFCYU010000036.1:0-12072 GCA_965602415.1 uncultured bacterium
TAATCTTCCCCTTCCCCTCGTCGCCCCACTGCAATCCCAGCACCGCGGTTGCCATCACACGCTCCTCCAGCTTCGCTTACCCGCACTCAAGCGGGACAGGCCGATGGTGATCGAATCCCCGTCCAAGTCCAGGACCGCCGTGTGCTCCGCCCCGTCGGAGACTCCTTCAGCGACCGTTGTTGCCAGGACCTCGGCGGCGATCTCGTCGCGATTCGTCTCGACGACCTCTCGCAGCGACGCGTCGGCCTCGTATGCTAGCTCGATCCGGTCGGTCACCTCGAAACCGGCCTCCTTGCGGGCGAGCTGAATCCGATGCGTCAACTCCCGAACCCGTCCACGCTCGCGGAGTCGCTCGTCGATCTCGACGTTCAGGAGGATGCGGCAATCGCCCTCGGCGCCGTCGATCCACTCCTCGGTCAACGCCGCCTCGAACGCGACATCGTCGAGCAGGATCTCGATCGACTCGCCGTCGATCTCGACCGCGAACGATCCACCCGCAAGCTGCTCACGCAGGCTCGCGGCGTCCTGCGCCTTGATCCATTCGCCAACCCGCTGCCCCTTCGGACCGAGACGCGGTCCGAGTGAACGGAAGTTCGGGACGGCGACCTCACCGAAGAACGTCTCGAGTTCTTCGACCGGCTCGACTGCCTCCACGTTCAGCTCGAACTCGATCAGCCCGGCGACGGCGTCCGACAGCGCTCCGGTCTTCGGCTTCGTGACCACAACGCGCGCCAGCGGCTGCCTGACCCTCACCTGAGCCTGATTTCTCGCCTGGTGCCCGAGGGCGACCACGCGTCGCGCGAACGCCATCTCCGCTTCGAGCCCTTCGTTGACCTCCGTGCCTTCCGCCGCCGGATATCGACAGAGGTGGACGCTCTCCGGCTCACCGTCCGTCCGCAGATTTCGGTAGATCGACTCGCAGAGGAACGGGACGAACGGGGCGAGGAGCTTGCACAGCTCGACCAACACGGTGCGGAGGGTGTGATACGCGGCGATCTTGTCTTCCTCCATCCCCCCGCGCCAGAATCGGCGTCGTGACAGCCGGACATACCAGTTTGACAGGTCGTCGACGAACGTATCAAGGGCCGCGGTTGCGCTGATGACGTCGTAGCGATCGAGCGCCTCGGTGACGGTCTTCGCTGTCGCCGCCAGGCGTGAGACGAGCCACCGATCGAGCACGGGCGATGACGTCTCCGGTGCGATGTGCACCTCGGGATCGAACCCGTCGATCGACGCGTACAGCGCGAAGAAGTCGTAGGTGTTTCGGAGCGTGTCGAGGAACCGGTACAGCGGCTCCCCGACGCCCTTCTCCGACAGGCGGCGCGTCTTCCACGGGGTGCTCGTCGAGTAGAGATACCACCGGATGCAGTCCGCCCCGAACCGACCGATCAATTCCCAGGGATCGAGGACGTTTCCCTTGCTCTTGCTCATCTTCAGCCCGTGCTCATCGAGGCCGAGCCCGGTGCTGACGCAGTTCCGATACGGCGCCTCGCCATGGATGATCGTGCTCGTCGCCAGCAGGGTGTAGAACCAGCCGCGGGTCTGCTCCATCGCCTCGCAGATGAAGTCGGCCGGGAACTGGTCGCGGAATGTTTCCTCGTTCTCGAACGGGTAGTGCCACTGCGCGGTGTGCATGCTCCCTGAGTCGAACCACGCGTCGATCACGTACGGGACGCGCGTTGCCGTCTTCCCACATTTAACGCAGCGGACCGTCACGTCGTCGATGTACGGTCGGTGCAACTCGACCTCTCTCGCCGCGTCCGGATCGGTCGCCCGCTCGACCAGCTCCTCGCGGCTCCCGACGCACGTCACGTCGCCGCATTCGCCGCAAACCCACAGATTGAGCGGCGTTCCCCAGTAGCGGTCGCGAGACAGCGCCCAGTCCTTCAGGTTCGCGAGGAAATCGCCTAGTCGCCCCTCGCCGACGTGGGACGGATACCAGTTGATCTTGGCGTTGTTCTCGATCATCTGGTCCTTCACCGCCGTCGTCCGCACGTACCACGAGTCCATCGCGTAGTAGAGGAGCGGCGTGTCGCATCGCCAGCAGAACGGGTACTCATGTTCGTAGGCCTCGGATCGATAGAGGGTTCCTCTCTTGGTCAGGTTGTCGATGATCTTCGGGTCGGCGTCCTTGACGAAGTCGCCGGCGCAGAGCGGGAACTCTTCGGTGAAGCGCCCCTCGAGATCGACCGGTTGAACGAATGGGAGCCCGACCTCCTGGCCGAGCCGGTAGTCGTCCTCGCCGAACGCACTGGCGACGTGAACAATCCCAGTCCCGTCCTCCATGTTGACGAAGTCCGCGGAGTAGACGCGGTGCGCCGTCGGCTCTTCGGTCAGCCGGTACGGCGGCTCGTAGCGCAGGCCGACGAGATCCTTCCCCGGGAACTCGCGAATCACGCGAACGTCGTCACCGACGAGCGCGGCATCGAGCAGGCTTCGGACGAGGATCAACCGCTCGCCCCCCGCCTCCACCTCAGCGTAGGTTGCGTCGGCGGCGATTGCCAGGGCGAGATTCGCCGGCAGCGTCCACGGCGTCGTTGTCCACGTCAACAGCGACGTCCTTCCCTCGATCTCCACATCGTAGGCCGCGTCGGCGTCGGATACGATCGGCATCCGGATCGTCACCGACAGGTCCTCGACCGTCTGATACCCTTGGGCTACCTCGTGGCTCGACAACCCGGTCCCGCACCGCGGGCAGTACGGTAGCGTCTTGTGTCCCTGGTAGAGGAGGCCGCGGTCGAACATCGTCTTTAGCTCCCACCAAACGGTCTCGATGTAGCCGTCGGTGTACGTGACGTACGCGTTCTCCAGATCGATCCAGAAGCCCATCCGCTCGATCATCCTTTCCCACTCGGCTTTGTACCGCCAGACCGACTCCTTGCACTTCTCGATGAATTTCTCGACCCCGTAGGCTTCGATCTCCGGCTTGCTGTCGACACCGATCTCCTTCTCGACTTCAAGCTCGACCGGGAGGCCGTGGGTGTCCCAGCCGCCCTTACGAGCGACGTAGAAGCCCTGCATCGTCTTGTATCGTGGGAAGAGGTCCTTGTAGACCCGCGGCATCAGATGCCCGACGTGAGGCATGCCGTTCGCGGTCGGGGGCCCCTCGTAGAAGACGTATCGAGGACCGTCTCTCGTGGCCTCAAGCGTCCGATTGAATGTCTCGTGCTCACGCCAGAACGCGAGGACTTCCTCTTCTCTCGCTATCGGATCCTTCGTCAGTCTCTCGTGCCGCTTCATCGCTCGCTCTCCTCGCCAAGACACTCCGTCTCTGCCTTCGAAACACACCTCATCACGGATGGGAACACGGGAACGCCCCTAGCGGGGCTCGGGAATATAGATCAGAAGCGGTCGATATCGATCCGTCAGACGATACATGGCCCGATCACGCGCCATCATAGCAGCCGGGAAACGCGGCGTCAAGGGACGTTCGGACACCACGCGGCCAATGCGGGACTCGGTGTCGTGCGAGAGGCGCCGAGCGGTGGATCCGGCTGCCTACACGCCTTCTCGGTCGAGGTACTGCAGGATCGCCTGGACCACCAAGTAGTTGACGGATCGATCGCGCTTCTCGCCCAGCTTCACCAGACGCTCGATGGCCCGCTTCTGCTGTGCCTTCTCGGGGACGTAGAGCGAAATCGTTTGTGTTTCACGGTTCGACGGCATGTTCCCTCTCCTCTCTTCGGAACCGATTGTACCTTGTAATCTTTCCTCCCAGTCAACAAGCATGCGATTGGCTCGCAGCATCCCGCTTCAAGTTCCCGGCGCGGGATCGATGACGAGCAGCTTGGGAGAGCACGGCGGACGCCACCCCTCCATGTGCGGAGAGCTGGACACCCGTCCCCCTAGCGCCGCAGACCAACGTACACTTACCGCCTCCCATCATCCATCGTCTCGCCAGATGGCACTGGGTACGCTCAGCGCATGGAGGATCGGCGCTGTCTGCGAGCATCACGTTGGGCGACCGTCGGGATGGGGTTCCTCATCGCGCTCCTCGCCCTCTCCGGGTGCCGTCTGTTTCAGGTCGATCCGGTCGCTATCCTCGCCAGCTCGGTGATCAGTGGCCCGGCGCCGCTGGCGATTGGCTTCGATCTCTCCTACAGCATGCACCCCAAGGGCCGACCGTTGACGTACACCCTCGACTTCGGCGACGGGTCCGAGCCGGATTCGGGCGCCGAGTTCGGGATCATCGTCCAGCACACCTACGAGGAGGGGGGCGTCTTCGAAGCGATCCTCACGGTCACCGACGACGACGGAGGACGGGCGGCCGCCTCACTGACGATCACCGTCAGCGACGAGGGCCCGGCCGAGGGCATCGAGTTCGGGATGACCGCGCCCGATTTCGCCGCGCACACGACCGACGGGGGCGAGTTCACGCTCTCCGACGCGCGTGGCAAGGTCGTTCTCCTCGACTTCTGGGGGGCATGGTGCAATCCGTGCAGGGACAGCCTGCCGCATCTGAACGGGCTCCTCATGACCTACGGCGCGAACGGGTTGATCGCAGTCCTGGTCAGCACTGACGCAGTCGAGCAAGACTCGATCGACTACCTGGCGCGGAACGGCTACACGGACTTCGTCAGCGTCTGGGAGCCGGGCGCCAAGTACACGCGGATTGCCGAGCTGTACGGCGTGCTGAGCGGCGGATCCGTCGGGATCCCACGCACGTTCGTGCTCGACCGCCAAGGCGTGATCCGCTGGCTTGGACACCCGCTTAACCTGCAGCCGGAATTTGTAGAATCCCTCCTGTAGGGTAATGGCTCACCCCGTCGCGCCCGTGGCCGATCCGCGCCAGTGCCGCAGCCAGAAGATAACCAGCCCGGATCCGAGAAGTCCGACAATGCTCCCGAACGGAAAGACCGAGCCGACGCCGAACGCATCGGAGAACGCACCGAACGCCATCGGCCCCACCATCTGTCCCAGCGCGAACGATGACCCGTGTAGCCCGGCGAGCGTCGCCATCCCGTGCGTCCGCCCGAGCTCGGTCCGGATCGCGAGGACCGACGCGCGAGAGAGGGCGGAGAGTGTCCCCATCGCGAACATCACCAGAACAATCTGCCACGTCACACGGACAAACGGGATCAAGGTCAGCAGCAGCGGGGCCCCAATGCTTCCGATGAGGATTTGCGGGAACCGTCTGAAGCGATCGGCGAGGTAGCCGAACGGGATCTGCAGGAGCCCGCCAGCGAAAAAGTAGGCCGACAGCACCGTGCCGACCTCCGCTTCGCTCCATCCCATGATCGAAACGGCGAATAGCGGATAGAACGCACTGAACCCCTGTCGCCAGAACCCCCTCGTCGCGAAATACGCCACCATTCCCTTCACCGCCGGCAACCTGGCGATCCGCCGCAACGGAACGAGCTTCCGGACCGCCTCCTCTCTGGTCGTCCGGCGGCCGTGATCGTTCGGAACCGTCCACCAGACGAGGAGGAGGGCGATGAAGCTGAGCCCGCCCATCGCTCCGAACGCCGCGTGGTAGGACCAAAGCGCACTCAGCTGCCCGCCGAGGAGCGGACCGAGTGCCACCCCGAAGAACATCGCCGCGTACAGCAGATTGATCGTTCGCCCTTCGCGTCCCTTCGGCGTGATGTCACCGACGTAGGCCTGGGCGATCGGCGTCACCATGACCGACGCCGCGCCCTGAAGGAATCGGAACGCCGCGAGTTCCCAGATGTTCCCGGCAAGTAGGTAGAGGATCGAGATCAGCGAGAACGCGCCGAGTCCGACGAGCATGATCCGCTTCCGGCCGACCCGGTCGGAGAACCGGCCGACCCACGGACCGAGCAGCGACCGCGAGATCGAGAACGCGGCGAAGACGAAGCCGATTGCGACCCCACTCGCACCGAACGTGTCGGCGTAGAGCGGAAGGATCGGCGCGATGATTCCGATCCCGAGCATCGCGACGGCGACCGCGATGAACAGACTGGCGAACGTACGCCACATGGACGAACCCACCCCCGATCTCGATCAGCTTACCGCGAGCAGGATCGCGCCTCCAGCGCGATGGAGTTGTCTCGAGCGGGTTCGTCACCGGAAACCCACCGGCGAATGGGCGTTGTCGACACGTTCGGTTGCCGCCATGAGGGTCGTCTCATAGTATCTGTCGCGTTGGACACGGAATCGAAGGAGGCTCGATGAAGGATCGGCTGGCTGCGATTGCAGCGGGACTCCCGGCGGTCTACACGGACATCCGCTACGAGGAGAACCGCAAAGTACGGGTCCTCTACGAGGGCAAGAAACTGAGCGAGGTGGCATCGACCGCGTCGGTCGGCGGACACGTGCGCGCCTACGCGGACGGCGGGAAGGCGATCTCGTCCTTCTCCGACCCGGAGCGCGCGGGTCCGATCGCCGAGTCGACGTGCGCCTCGGCGAGCCTGGCCGGGAAGCTCCGAGAGAGGAAGCTGCGCGTCGCCGGGGCCCCCGCAATCGCCGACTCGTTCCTCCTCTCCCCCGAGAAGGATCCCCGGACGATCTCGCTGAAGGAGAAGCTCGATCTCGCAACGTACTACAACGAGATCATCCTCGGTGAACCGAACGTCATTACCACACAGACGGCCTACGACGAGTTCGCGTCACGCCGCATCTTCGTCAACAACGAGGGTTCGGTGATCGAGTACGAGCTGCTCAACTGCGGGATCGTCGGGTTCGTCGTCACCAAGAAGGGCAACGTGGTTCAGCGCGTCCGCTTCGCGTTCGGCGGCTGCGAGGACTATGGGCGTCTGCTCGGCCGCGAAGAGGACCTCCGGAAGCGGATCGCCAGGGCGTGCGAGCTCCTCGACGCCGAGCCGGTGAAGGCCGGCGTCTTCCCGGTCATTCTCGATCCGGGCGAGGCCGGCGTCTTCATCCACGAAGCCTTCGGACACCTCTCCGAGGGAGACGGCCTCCAGAACAACCCGGCGTTCCGGGCAAGGCTTCAGATGGCGACGAAACTTGGCCGGCCGATCCTCAACGTGAGCGACGACCCGGCGCTCGAGGGACGCCCGGGCCACTTCATCGTCGACGACGAGGGGGTTCGCGGCGTCAAGACGCGGCTGATCACCGACGGGATCCTCACCGGCCGGCTGCATTCCCGCGAGACGGCGGCCGAGTTCGGTGAGCCGCTCTCCGGCAACATGCGCGCCGTCGACGCCCGTTTCACCCCGCTCGTCCGGATGTCGAACATCTTCATCGAGCCGAGTGATTCGTCGTTCGACGACATGGTCTCGTCGATCGACGACGGTTACTACCTCGTCGGCGCCAAGGGCGGGCAGACCTCGGGCGACCAGTTCACGTTCGGTGCCCAGTGGGGCTACCGGATCGAGAACGGCCGGATCGGCCCGATGGTCCGCGACATCAACATGAGCGGCGAGCTGTTCTCCACGCTCGAGGCGATCTCGATGGTCGGCGACGACCTCGCGTTTGGGGAGCGGGGCGGTTGCGGCAAGGGCTCCCCGATGCAGACCAACCGCAAGTCGGGGACCGGCGCCCCTCACATCAAGATCGACGCCGTGACGATTGGAGGTGTCTAAATGCACGCGCTGATTGAAGGTGCCAAAGGATCCGTGGATCAGGCCGAGCTCTACTGGAGGAGAAGGCACACGATCAACGTCCTTTATCAGAACTATCGCCTCCAGCAGGTCGAGGAGAACGACCTTTCCTCCGTCGCACTCCGGGTGATCGATGACGGTCGGTTCGGGAGCACGTACGGCGTCTTCCCCGATCACGGAGACCTTCTCAACGACGCAAGGACAGCCGCTCGCTACGGGGATCCGGCGACGTTCTCGTTCGCCCCGGCGGCCTCCTATCCCGACGTCCGCACGTACGACGAGCGGACGGCCGAACTGACAAGTCAGGACCTGATCGATCTCTGTGAGTCGGTCAAAGGGCGAATCCACCAGGAACTCCCCGACATCCCGCTGATCATTCGCTGTCAGGCGGAGGCCTCGCAGCTCCTCGTCGAATCGACCGAGGGAGCGGCGGGAGAGATTTGCGCGACGGGCTTCGGGATCGGGTTCGGCGCTCCGTTTCGCGGTGTTGGAACTGCGATCATCAAGGGGCAGCGGTCGATCTCGCCGCTCGATGTCGACGAGGCGGTCGTCGACGAGTTCATCGAATGGTATCGGTGGGGCGACAAGACGTCGACGCCCTCAACCGGGCGCCTTCCGGTGATCCTCGCCCCGGAGGCCGCGTTCCTGGTCCTCCTCCCCTTGCTGATGGGCGTCAGCGGAGACTCGGTCGCGAAGAAGACCTCCCCGCTCCTCGATCGGATCGGTCAGGCGATCTTCTCCGAGAAGATTACCGTGATCGACGACGCGCTCCTCGACGGAGATCCGAACGCCCGTCCGTTCGACGACGAAGGCGTCCCGTGTGGCACGCGCACGATCGTCGAGAACGGCGTTCTGAAGGACTACATCGTCGACCTTCGGTCCGGTGCCGCGCTGAATCGCCCGTCGACCGGCCACGGCTTCAAGGCCGCGCTGTTCGGCGGAGGTCCCGAGGCGTCTCCGACACCCTGGTTCGCCAATCCGATCGTCAAGGCGGGCGATGAGAGCTGGCGGGACCTCGTCAAGGGGCTGAAGGAAGGCCTGCTGATCACCAACGGAATGGGCTTCCATTCCGGGAACTTCCCGCAGGGGCAGTTCGCTGTTCAGGCCGTCGGCTATCACATCGTCGACGGCAAGGTTATCGGCCGCCTCGACAAGACGATGATCTCCGGGAACATCTATGAGGATCTCGGTAACATCCGGGCCGTCAGCCGCGAGCAGCGGCGCGCTGTCGCCGGTCTTCTCTCTGCCGGTGTGGCTCCTTACGTCCTCGTCGACTCGCTTCAGGTCGCCGGGAAGTGATCCTCCATGCGGCCGCGTTTCGCCTCGGAGCGCGGCCGCATACCGTTCGTCCCGCGTGCGGATTTGTGGCATCGCGGCCGACCGGGTATCTTCGTTCGCAGCACCCCACACGGGATGGAGGAACATGTCCACACTTCACGTTATCGAGCATCCCCTGATCCAGAGCAAGCTGACGCGCATGCGCGACGAGCGCACGGATAACGAGGCGTTCCGCCGCCTGCTCGAGGAGCTGACCGCGCTGATGGTCTACGAGATCACGCGTGACTACCCGCTGCGCGAAAAGCGGATCGACACGCCGCTCGAGTCGACGACTGGGCGCGTCCTCGACGTACCGATCGTCCTGGCTCCGATCCTCCGGGCGGGGACTGGGATGCTCGGCGGGGTGCTGAATCTGGTGCCAATGGCCAAGGTCGGCCACATCGGTCTGTACCGCGATCCGCAGACGCTGCAGCCGGTCGAGTACTACTGCAAGCTCCCGCCGGAGCTTCCCGGCGCGCAAGTGATCCTCGTCGACCCGATGCTGGCCACGGCCGGGAGCGCGATTGCGGCAACGGACATCATCAAGAGGGAGGGCGGCGAGCGGATCCAGTTCCTCTGTCTCGTCGCCGCGCCCGAGGGCGTGGAGGCCTACTCGGGTGCGCATCCGGACGTGCCGATCTTCACCGCGGCACTCGATCGTGAACTGAACGCGAGGGGGTACATCCTCCCCGGCTTGGGGGACGCAGGGGACCGGATTTTCGGAACCTGACCCGCCAGCCGCTGTGCGAAGCGAAGGGGGAGACGGTGGATGAAGAAATCCGGATTGTTGAGACGCTCGTGGTCGAGGACGAGAAAGCACGACTGCGACTCTGGTCGATCTATCGTCACGCGTTCGAACGGCTGAACCAACGCACGCCGATTCACCACGGCGGATTCACTGTCGCCCAATTCGAGGCGGTCATGCAGGACAAGGACTTCGAGAAGTTCCTCGTCTACGTCGATGACGAGCTCGTCGGGGTGACGTTCCTGACCAACGTGCTGGAGAAGATCCCGTGGGTGAACGCTCCGTACTTCGAGCGACGCTATCCGGAGCGATTCGAGGCGGGGAAGATCTACTTCCTGCCGGCCGTCGTCATCGATCCGAAACATCAGGATCTACGCCGGATCGGCGCGAAGCTTTTGCAGGAGGCGCTCACCACCCTCGGCGAGGACGCCGTCCTTGCCGTCGACTACTCGGAGACGCTCCGCCAGAGCCTCCCGGCGTTCGTCAGCCGCGGCCTGGGCATCGCGTTCAAGGAAGAGATCCTCGATCGCCTCGTCTATCAAATCTTCTACTACGAGGAACCGAGCTAGCCCTCATCCACGAACGAATTCATCGATCAATCGCGGCAGCTCGGCGAAGTCCGCGATCACGTCATCGGCCGCGTCGCGGACGCGGTCGTCTTTCGGATTGGCGGCGATCGCGAAACCGACGATCCGCATCACCGGCACGTCGTTCAGATGATCGCCCACGAAGCAGACACGCGAGATCGGGAATCCTTGCTCCTCGGCGATCCGACGCATCGCCTCGTCCTTCTTCCACAGGTCGACCCGCGTCGCGCTTCCTCCGGTGAATCGCCCGTCCTCCGTCGCAAGGTGGTTCGCCACCGCAAAATCAAGTCCGAGATCATGCCGTACCCAGTCGGCGACGAGATCGACGCCGGACGAGAGGATCCCAAGCCGGTACCGTCCGCGCATGGCGTCGATCGCAACGCGGACCCCCGCCGCGTATGGAGGCGGCAGAACCGCGTCGGTCACGGTCGAAACGAGGACGCCAGTAAGAAGCTTCGCGTCTCGGGCCACCCACTCGGCGTACGCGTCCCTTCGCGGGAGATACTCGCGCAGGAGCGCGTTGGAGCGATCGGACACACCGGCCGCTGCTGCGACCGCTCCCCAGCTCGATTCGAACTCGATGCCGTGATAGCGAACGAGGGTCCCGTCGAGATCGAAGACGATCGCATCGAGTCGAGACACGCCCGGATCCCTTGCTAGTCCGCCAGCGGGAGTACGAGCCTCGCGTCCACTCCGATCGACACGTCCTCCAACTCCCCACTCGCAAGCTCGAGCGCGTACTGGAATGGCCCCGTCGCTGTGTAGAGGTCTTCCGACAACGCGGTCATCGTCGTGCTTCCGACCAGGCGCCCCGTGGCGTCGAAAAAGGCGATGTCGAGATCGAAGGGCACGGTGATCATGGTGAACCGCAGCTCGGCCTCCGTATCGAAGACGAACAGGATCCCGGGGAAGCCGTCGAGGAGCGACGCGGGGAAGCCGCGGAAGCCGACCCACCGCTGCGATCCCTTCCGGGCGATCAGTGCGTCGATCTCGGCGGTCGTCCCGTCGCCCCGGTCGATCCGGACCGTCTCGGTCGAGAGCGTCCCGAGGACACCGACTCTGAGCTCGGCCGGGTCGATCGATGCCAGCGGCGCGTAATCCTGGACCGCCGCAGGGTAGATCGTGACCGCGGTGTCACCGAAGCCGTTGCCGTCCAAATCCTCGATGGCGACGTCGCCCCAGTAGTTCCCGACTCCGGAGATCGACCAGCGGTTTCCGGTTCCGCGGTCCGAGACGAGGACGAGCGCGTCCCCGAGGAAGACGTTCTCGGTGAACACGTTCGATTCGCAGTCGAGGTTCGTGTAGAGGTGATGCTGATTGTCCGCGAGGACGTTCCCGGTGAACGTGTTCCCGCGCGTGATCGATCGGCCGTACGTTTCGGGAAAGAGGATTCCCCGCGACTGCTGCGTCACGAGATTCCCCTCGATCCGGTTGTACAAGCCGGAGACGAAGATCCCGTACCCACCCGAGACGACTGTGTTGTCGACGATCTCGTTGGAGGTCGCCAGAGCCTCGAGGGTGATTCCCATCTCGCACTCGGTCAGCGCGTTCCGTTCAATCCGGTTTCCGGACGCCAGATCGAGGACGATCCCCTGTCTCCGGTCTCCGTCCTCGCTCACTTTGCCGACGACGATGTTCCCCTCGACGCGGTTGTTCTGAGATCCTCCCGCAAGCCAGACGGCGGTGTAGCAACCGAGCAGTTCGTTCTCGGCGACAAGGTTGTCGTTCGATCCGATCAGACGGATGCCGGTGTCGTTGACTCCGAGGTAGTTGCCCGCGATCTCGTTGTCCGACGACAACGTGAGCTGGATTCCGGCGAGGCGTGTATTCTTGATCAGGTTCGCTGTCACGAGGTTGCGCTCCGATTCGTACAGGTGAATCGCATGCGCCGTCAGCACGT
>CBFCYU010000037.1:0-11688 GCA_965602415.1 uncultured bacterium
TCGTGTTCATCGAAATCGCAGCGTTCGTGTGGCCAATGTGGTCGTTTCATCGCTTGATGGCACACCAGAAGCGCGTCCTCGTGGCGCAGACAGACGAGCTCGCACGCAGGATCTCCAGCGTCCGAGGGGAACTCTGCAGCCCCACCAATCCAGTTCAGGTCAAAGAACTCCACACCCGCATCACACTGGACATAAGCCTCTATGAGGAGCTGGAAGGCCTCCCGACGTGGCCGGTGAGCAAGCAGATCCGCAGACGGTTTGCACTGCAGAGTCTTCTCGTCGTGGCCTTCCCTGCGTTGTAGCTTTCTCATGGGTGACAAATGGAGCCAGGTGCTTCGCTCTCTGCAAAGATTGGTCGGTGCAGGATGACCATCTCTCCGTGGTCAGCTACAGGATCCCGGGGCGCAAGACCGAACTGCAGCGCGTCCGGATAGGTCCTGTATACCCGGATTCGTACGGAGAGGGCATGCTTGAGGCGGATCAAGATGCTACTCCACGCGGCTTGCATGAATGCCACAACCCCCAGCCCCATCAAGGGATATGCGACCGTAGCGTATTGTTTATGCTGTAGTCATCCTATAGAATGCGATAGACACGGAATCGCCGACAACTCTTCGTACTCGCGCTTCATGCGTGTCCTGAAATGTGATCGGCGAGGGCTCGGTAGAGGCAGGCCGAGAGGGGGTCTTGTAGCCCACCCACTGCGGAGATGCAGCCGGCGGACCAAGAGAGAATAGCGAGAGCGATCGCTGACAGAACGGAGGCGCACGGCGGGGGGGGATGCCGCCGTGTGAGACATGGGCCGGGAGGTCCGGTGCAGCCGAGGATGATCTCAGCTGGCGCAAGCTCCTCCCGGCACACGGCAGGGCACCATGGCGTTCCGCTTCGGTGTCGAGCGTGATCACTCTGTGGATTCAAGGAGGGAGGCCTACATGAGCACAAGGCAGGCAAGAGAGCACCCGGTCCTGATATCGCTCGCGATGCGTAGCGACGGTTCAAGAAAGGATGGACTCGTGTTCCGGCCGGCGCCTCCGGGCGACCAAGGCCGATTGGATTTGCCGATCGTGAATGTGTCAGTTGATGTTGAGCCCGCGGAGATGAAGACGCTCTGCGATGGCCTGGGAGCAGGGGTGCTGTCACAGGATGAAGTGAGAGCGGTCCTCGAGGAGGCCAAATCGGTCTACGATTTCGTCTGTCCCCAGGATCTGCAATCGAGACTCCTCGGATCCTGCAGCTCCGACGATTCGGCGGATCCGTTTAGGGAGATCGGGCTTTGCCACCACCTCGAGAACGTGAGCCTCGTGGCCGTCCGGATCATCGATCGCGCTCAGAAGGCGCTGCTGACAGTCACGCCGTTGAGCGAAATTCGATATGTCTTCTCGGAGCCCGCACGAATCGCGTTGCGCCTCGGCTGGGAGGCGATGGCCAAGCACGGACGATTTCCCCTTCCTCCGAGAGGGGGCGCACGCTTTGATCGGCTGCGCAGCAGGCCATGCGGGATGATGCACTTCGTCTCGGCCAGCGATGGGGATGCCGGTTACTACTACACCATGGGGATCGCCCTTTCACCCGAAGCCCAAGCGCTTGGCGACATGGACGCGAGCTACGGACTGGACGGCGAACTGATCGTCCCGGGTCAAGCCGTGGCACCAATCCCTCCGACGTTGGCGATGGCCACGCGCCTGTTCGCGGCATCCATTCCGACCAGCAGCAACATTTCCGAAGACATTCAATCCATTCCGTACAGCAGCTTCGCCCACCCTGAGGTTCAGGACATCGCCCCGGCTCGAGGACATCTGCTCCGCCCCGAGCCTGCAGCGGGAGTGGGTCGAATCGAACAAGCGCAGGAAGAGATGCGCGACCAACTGGAGCGCTACAGGAGCATGCTGGCAAGCACCACGCCCGCGGATCGGGAATTCCTTCCGGACGTGGGAGCTGCGATCGACGTCGGTGAAGTAGATGACGATGCCCTGATTCCCTACGTGACGGACGTCCTCGAGGGCTTCGATGCCTGGGAACGGGATGTGACGGCCCTGTTCCTGCTGCTTGGGGAGCACCCGGCAGATGCGGCTGCGACGGCAACAGCGTTTCAGATGACACCCCGCGTCGTCCATACTTGCAGGGCGATCGATGCCGCCAAAGCGGTGAGTTTGAAGTACGTCGCGGTGTGTGATCAGGACGAGGATGAGTGGATGCCGAATCTGCTCGAGTACTTCACGGCGTCTGAGCTTTCGTACCTAGCCGACTATGCCGATGAACGCGACGTGATCCTCTGCGATGGACGACCTGTCGATCCGGTCTACACGGCTTCGACTTCCGCCCAGCGCATCCAATCTGTCTTTACGACTCTCTCCGTCGACATCCTCAAGATGGGAATGTGGCTCTGCTTGGACGCGCTCACGGCGCGGCAGGTGTGGCGTGAGTTGAGCAAGAATCCACACATCCCGGAGCGGATGCTTCTCATGCCAATCGGGATCATAGAGCCCTACAGTGCGTTCGTCGACAATCGCGACCGCAGTCGAACGCCTCGACCGATTGTCGAGCCGTTCGAGAAGATCAAGTTCATGATTGAGGAGGCACAGGCTCTGAACGCGCCGTCTCTCCTCACCGACACAAGGCACAAATCGCGGTGGGTTCTCCTGGGTTCGGTAGACGGCGACTTGAAGCCGCACGTGCGAGAGGCCATTGGGGCGATCCCGCTCCTCGGGCACAAGACGTTCATGGAGTGCGAGCGACGGGCGCGGCAAGCAGGGATCCTTCTGGGCCAAGCTGGCTCGATCGAAGCGGATCAGATCTTCTGGATCGTGAGTGATACCACGCTTGACGCGGCACAAGATGGGAAGAATCCCGCCACGGCAATCTGGACCGCCGAGACGGAACGAGTGCTGCGCCGTGCAGACGGGTCGACGCTTCGGGGCAACCTGCAGGAGCAACGACGGGCGGGCATCCTGCCATACCTTGCTGTGGTGAACCGTACGAGCGAATCGCACGCGAAGCTGAACGGCTGGCTGGAGTATCTTGCGACGAGGGGTGAGGGGAACGAGTCACTCAGACTCTCCCTGCTCGAGAAGCGGGATGCAGTGGAGCGACTTCAGGACGCGGTTCTCGATGTCCAGAGCAAACTGGGGCCGACTCCCGGCGAAGACGCCGCCGAAGAGCTCGCCAACTATCAGCGGGCGTGGGACGCGCTCAGCGACGCCTTCCGCACGTATCACGCTGAGGTCAAGGACCATTTCATTGCAGTCCGCGATCACGTGGAACGCGCTTGGGCCACGGCATAGCAAGAGGGTTCAGCGGGACCGCTTGTTGCCAAAAGGAGGCCAACGATGGAAGCCGATGTTCACGATAAGAAACCGTCCAGCAGCAGGAAGCAGGATGTGTTGGTCGCTCGCTCCGAATCACTCAAGCAGGCGGGCAATGTGTTGTCAGGCGCGACCGTTTACCTATCCGGTCCGATGGACTTCGTCGCCTCCCGCGCGGAAGAGAAACGTACCGGTTGGCGAAACCGCATCGGCCAGTTTGTGCAGGAGTTCGGCACCGTAGTACACGATCCCTGGAACAAGCCCGTGGTGGTCGGTATGCCCCACTACGGCAAGGAAGACGAGTTCTCCACGGAGAAGCGCTACGACTGGACGTACAAGGACTCGGAAGAGGGTGACCAGGTTCGATCCGCGCTGTGTGCGGAGTTCTGGGCGACGCTCCACACCGACTTGCGGATGGTCGACGTCAGTGACTTCTTGATTGCCTACTGCCCGACGAACATCTACAGCGTTGGCACAGTCCATGAGATCGTGATGGCACGCTTGCAGAACAAGCCGGTACTGTTCGTCAGTCCGCCGGTTTCGTTCCCCGCCCTTGAGAGCCTTGAAGCCCACCTGGAGTCCTCACGGGACGAGGAGGGCCAGCGGCTTCTCGCATCGCTCGAGATAGAAGCGCCACTTCGCCCGAACCCGCGCGCCATTCCCAGTATGTGGTACATGGCGCTTCTGGACGGTCACTACTTCTTCGATGGGTTTGGCTTCGCGGCGTACGCAGAGCGTTTCGGATGGGAACGGGGCGCACTGGATGAGCGCGAGGAAGCGTTCCCCCCGAGCCGGCCGCTCCTGCCCTATCTGGAGAAGCTCAATCGCGCGATCCCAAAACGGTACGACCCGGAGCAGGATACCTACGTGGAGAACGCAGACTGGCTGATCTTCGGCAGCTCGGACTCAGACTAGTAGCGGGGGGGAGCTACCATGCGCCGCAGAGCACAGAAGGGTGATTTCTCAGTGCGCGGCATCGCCGGAAGCCATACGGTCCTCCTAGGGATGAACGTACTACGCAAGTCGGCTCACCGCGGGCTGCTGGGATTCTCCCTGAAGCGGACCGACCACACGGAAGATGAGAGCTACTGGCTCAAGGGATTCCGCACATTCGAGCAGAATGCCTCGAGCCATCCTCCCGGCACGCTGGTCAGCACGTGGCTGAACCCGATCCAGGATTTCGTGTGGGCCGACTACACGGCTAAGCCCGGACATCGCTACACCTACATTGTCGTCCCGCGACATGGAACGCCGGACGACCTCCTCACACATCCGCCGGTCAGGCTGACGATCTCGACCGAGTGCGAGGACGAGGGCACGCACGCCGTGTTCTTCAATCGCGCTGCTGCTGCGTCCCAGGCGTACTGCCGTCGGTTCGGAAACGTGTCGCCCTTGGAGGTTGGTCCTCCGGCGCTGAAGTGGCTATCACGAGGGCTAGTGGAGGCGTTGATTGGGTTCATCAGGCAGGCCGAGGGAGAGGGCTGGGGGATCCGCGCCTCGGTATACGAGTTCACGCACGTTCCCGTTCTCACGGAGTTCAAGGCGGCCATCGATCGGGGTGTAGACGTCCGGATCGTGTTCGACAACAAGAAGAGAGGACCGGGCGAGGCGAATCGTGCCGCGATGCGCAAAGCGGGGATCGAACCTCGATTTGTCGCCGAGCGGAATTCCAATCCATCGTACATCTCGCACAACAAGTTCATGCTGTTGCTGAAGGACGGCGAGCCACTGCAGGTCTGGACAGGGTCGACGAACATCACGCCGGGCGGTCTGTTCGGGCATTCGAATGTCGGTCACGTCATCCGCGACAAGCGGGTCGCCGAGGCCTATCTGAACTACTGGCATGACTTGGTCGGTGATCCGGTGGCCAAGGAGCTACGGCTTCGCAACGATCGAAACACCCCGATCCCCGGGATGGGCGATCCAAAACGCTTCATCAAACCGATCTTCAGCCCGCGCGGTTCGCTCGAGGCTCTACAGTGGTATGCCGAGAGAATGGATGCGGCGAAGACTGGGGTCTTTCTGACCGCGGCGTTTGGGATCAATGAGTTGTTCCGCGGTGTTCTGGAGGAGGACAAGCCCTACCTGAGATACGTTTTGCTCGACAAACCGGGAAAGGGCCTCGACATTATCAAACGAGATTCAGACAACAGGATCTCCGTTGGCGGCGTTCTCAATGGGAATGCCCTCGAGGACTGGCTAAACCACAAGTGGAAAGCGGAACGGTTGTCGGGACTGAACGTGCACGTCAAATACATCCACACAAAGTACATGCTCATCGACCCCCTAGGTGACGACCCGATGGTGATTACCGGCTCCGCGAACTTCAGTGTGAACTCGACGAAGAACAACGACGAGAACATGATCGTTGTCCGAGGGAACAAGCGCGTTGCCGACATGTATCTGTGCGAGTTCATGCGATTGTTCGACCACTTCCGGTTCCGTGGCACGCGGTTTGGGGCGAAAGGCAGACGGACGAGAGGGAAGGCGCCTTCCCTCTATCTCTCGCCCGATGACTCCTGGACAAACCACTACTTCCAAGAGGGACATCCGAAATGCAAGCAAAGGTTGTTGTTCAGTTGAATTCTCCGGAGGAGGCACAGGCGGCGGCGATCGGACCTCGCTGCGGCATCGGCAGGCAAGACAAAGGAGGTTCCAAGGATGAGGAGGACCGAGATTACGCAAGGACCCTGGACACGTATTCGTCCGCTCCAACGAGACGAGATCGATCCGTACACCGAGGCCGGCATGATGACCGGCGAGATTACTTGGGGGCGTTTCCCCAACAACCTGGCGAAAGTGATGGCCTATACCCCGCGTCTCTTGCAGACGGAGGTTGAGTACTGCAATACCTTCATCTTCGATGGGGAAACGTTCCGAGGAGACGTCCAGGAGGCCGGCTTCAACGATCGCTTCATCAAGGAACTGGTCATCTCCCGGACGTCCCTCATCAATCGGTCGCGCTACTCGGTGACTCACCACTCAATGATCGGGATGGGGCTCTACGCGGAGGCGGAGCGCCGCGACGAGGCGCATGCGAAGTACCTCCACTTGCACGAGCATGAACAGCACCCGGAGGTCTACACGGAGCGGGAGCGGGTCGTTCTTGACTACACGGCGAAGGTCGTGAAGGACGCGCATCTCGTGACCGATGAGGAGTTCCAATCCCTGCAAAGGGTGCTCCGAGAGCACAACCGGCAGGATGAACGCCTGGGAGCGCTGCCCGAAGACGAGATGGAGCGACACGTCTGCTCTCAGATTGTCGAGTTGACTTGGTTGATCGGCCATTTCTGCCTATTGAATAGGTGGTTCACCGTTCTGCAGGTTCCGGACGAAGGCCCGGAAGACGAGCAGGATTTCCTTGCTGCCTACGAGCAGGTCATCCCGGAGGACATCCGCGAGCGCAACGAGGAGATCCTGGCTGGCGAGTTCTGATACCGGAACCGGAGAGCAACGCAGTCCACAGGGTCGCCTCTGCGGACTCGGGCGCGGGGACACGGCCGTGAAGGGTAGGTATTCCTTGGTTGGGCTCTCTCACCGATTCACCCGATCGATCACGCGGGCTTTGAACAGGTCAGGGAGGCAGGGTCCTACGTCTGTCCCGGTCCCTCTTGGCGATACCTCTTTTCGGCCCGTAGCACCTTTGGGTGTTCCAGAACCGATCCGGGAGAGCCTGAGCTCCTGTACGATGATCTTCCGTGAGCTTGCGGGTTCGGAGTCAGCTTCGGTTTCCTACTGTGCGGAACAAGACCTGCCCCCACGCTCTTCCGCAGGCAGGCACTTCCATTGGTCTACTGCATCTCCACGCCATCAAGAACCCGAACCGTGATGAGCATTCCATCAGACTTAACATGCGGACAGATCCAACACTAGAATGCCACAACGATCCTGCCTCGGAGATCGAGGTGCGCACCCCCGAACCGTGTTCCGAGATACGGTAGTGTGCCGCGATCACCTTGTCGAGGAGACGACTGACGGTCGCTGTCGATCCGAGTGAGTCAAGCGTTGGAGGAGGCGAGCTGAACTATGCGCAAGCGAAGCAGTGAGGGAGACGTCACCGTTCATGCGATCGCCGGTACGGAAGTCATCCTGCTTGGAATGAATGCGGTAGAGAAGGCGACCGAAGGACTCCTGGGATTCCGCATTTACAAGAAGCGGAAGGGAAGCAACAAGGAGCCAGTCCTACTGGGTGGCGAACGTACGTTCGAGGGCCACGAGAAGGCTGATCAGATCATCCAGGGCTTTCTCTGGGGCGATTACGTGGTAGATCCGGGAACGACGTATACCTACCGAGTCGTCTCAGTGTACGGCACCCCTGATGCGCTGGTCGAGGGCAAGGCCGCCGAGGTATCGATTACGACGGAGCATCCCGAAGACAAGGTGCATTCCGTCTTCTTCAATCGGGGAGTTGCCGGCAGCCAGGCCTACAGCCGGCGGTTCGGCAAGTACCGCAGGTGGTACAAGGTCGAGAAGTGGGGTCGGGCAGAGGCTCGCGAATTCATCAAGCCGGAGGATGTACCCAATCAAAGGGCCTTTCGTTGGCTGTCTCGCGGGCTCGAGGAAGCGATGCTGGCCTTCATCGAGCAAGCCAAAGGCCCCAAGTACTCGTTGCGGGCGGCCATCTATGAGTTCACATACACCCCGGTTATCCAAGCATTCGTCGACGCGTTGGAACGAGGAGCGGACGTCAAGATCGTTCACCATGCCAAGAAGACGACCTCGCTCCGGCTGAAACGGAACAGCAAGAGCGACGTTACGATGACCTACAGGGACGGTGCTCAGGATCCAGCGCTATACAAGGGGCACGGCGTATGCGAAGAGTGTCTCAAAGATTCGGTGAGTGAGGCGGCCGACGAGGCGGTTGCGCGGATCGGGGTCAAGCGACGAGAGGCGCTCGATGCCTTCGATCAGATGATGATCGAACGAACGCACACAACGATCTCACACAACAAGTTCATCGTCCTACTCAAGGACGGTGAACCGATCCAGGTCTGGACGGGCTCGACCAATCTCACGGCAGGCGGAGTCTTCGGGCAATCCAATGTCGGGCACGTGGTTCGCGATACAAGGGTCGCCAGGGCGTACTACGAGTACTGGCAACAACTCGCCCTGGATCCGGCGAAGAAGAAACTTCGAGAGTGGAATGCCTTGCAGCGTCCGGATCTCGAGGGAAGTCCCCCGCCAAACTCGACAACGCTGGTGTTCAGTCCTCGTCCGACCAAGGCCATGCTTGTCTGGTATGCTGAGCGGATGGCGTGTGCACAACGAACGGTCTTCTTCACTGCCGCCTTCTCGGTGGCCAATGAGATCTTCGAAGTGGTCAGGAAGAGGAAGAAGACTGCCGCAAGTGATCCATACCTTCGGTATCTTCTGCTCGAGAGTACCGGCGGCTTGTTGAAAGCGAAGTATCCCGTCATGGCGGAGTGCTCGCAGAATCGCATCGCGTGGGGTGACTCTCTGCGCAGGCGTGGCGACGAGCAGAAGCATCAGCAGTTCATCGAGACGCTGACGGGGCTAAACGATCATGTCCACTACCTGCACACCAAGTACATGCTGATCGATCCACTCTCTGATGACCCCACCGTCATTACAGGCTCCGCGAACTTCAGTCGGGCATCCACCATGGACAACGACGAAAACATGCTGGTCATTCGCGGCAATACCCGAATCGCCGACATCTTCCTTGGTGAGTTCATGCGGTTGTTCCGCCACTTTCGTTCACGGAATCGTCTCAATCAGCTGGCGGACGAAGAAGCAGGACAGGCCTGGTACCTGTGCCCCGATGACAGCTGGGTGAAACCGTACTACACAGAGGACGAGCAGAAGTGGTCCGAAAGGCTGCTGTTCGGCTAGGCATCCGAGGGCAGCCTTCACTCTCCATCGCAGAAGCTCGCGCAGGACGACCGACCTTTCGCTATCATGAGCCGCGAAACGGACCACAGCGAAAGGAGAGAAACGGTGTCTGATTCCCGTCAAGAACGGAGCCATCGTAAGGGCCGACACCATCTGACTGGAGAGCACGTGATAACGGACATCGGGCAGTTGATTCTGGCGGTGCTGTTTGCCGGCGCTTGGATCGCGGACTCGTTCTTCCTCGTGCTCAGCATTTCCCTCAACGCGTACGTGCCTCTTGCAGTCCGGATTCCCGTCGGCGCCGTCCTGCTGGTGCTCGCCGCGTTCATGGCGCAGGCTAGCCACCGGGCCATCTTTGGTGAGACGCACAAAGAGCCGCATGTCGTCCGCAATGGGGTATTCGCCGTCGTGCGCCATCCGATGTACCTAAGCGAGATCCTTCTCTATCTCGGGCTGCTTCTGATGAGCCTTTCGCTCATCGCTGGAGCCATGTGGCTGGCAACGATCGGATTCCTGCACTACATCGCACGGACGGAGGAGAAGCTCCTGCTGGCGCGCTTCGGAGACGAGTACCGTGGGTACATGCGCGAGGTACCGATGTGGCTTCCGCGACCGCGGAGGTGACAGCAAGCCGGACCGAGCCGTCCGCCACAGGACACCTCACGTCGTTCTCTGCTTGTACAATGGTCCACCGATCACGACACCATCAGCCAAGGAGCGGAGTCACATGGCCGAAGAGAAGGCGAAGCCGGCAGAGAAGAAGAACGGCGAGACCGGTGAGAGCGGTGTAGCCAAGGACAAGAAGCGGAAACTCCTCGGGATCGAACCGATCGAGACGCAGCACGCGTTGGGTCTAGAGGGCCGGAGCCTCAACTACACCGCGCGGGCCGGCGCGATGCCGCTCGTGGATGAGTTCGGCGAGACGGAGGCGGAGATTTTCTTCACCGCCTACGAACTCGACGGCGTTGAGGATCACTCCGCTCGCCCGCTCGCCTTCGTCTTCAACGGCGGGCCGGGCTCTGCTTCCATTTGGCTGCACATGGGCGCGCTCGGTCCGAAGCGTGTCGTGATGGAGAAGGAAGGCTGGATGCCGGCGCCCCCGTACCGCTACGAGAACAACGAGCACACGTGGCTCGATCGGACGGATCTGGTGTTCATCGATCCGGTCGGGACGGGATTCAGCCGCACGGTAAAGGAGGATCTCGACAAGAAGTTCTGTGGATTCAAAGGGGACATCGATTCGGTCGGTGAGTTCATCCGATTGTATCTGACACGCTACAAACGATGGACGTCACCCCTCTTCCTGGCCGGTGAGAGCTACGGCACTACGCGTGCCGCCGGGCTCGCCGGACATCTCGTCGACGAAGGGATCACGTTCAACGGGATCGTCCTGATCTCGACCGTACTCGATTTCGGAGCGATCCGCTTCATGCCGGCGAACGACCTCCCGTTCCAGCTGTTCGTCCCGACCTACGCAGCGACCGCCTGGTATCACGGCAAGCTGATTGACGAGCTGCAGAAGCGAGCCCTGCCCGATCTGATGTCCGAGGTAAAGGCCTGGTCGGAGGGCGAGCTGACCCTCGCGCTGATGAAAGGGGATCGACTCGACGACGGCGAGCGCCGCACCGTGGCCGAGAAGCTGTCGGACTACACGGGACTCGATCTCGACTACGTGCTCGGAACGAACCTACGGATCAACATCTTTCACTTCTGCAAGGAACTCCTCCGAGGGGACAAGCGGAGCGTCGGCCGACTCGACTCGCGGTTCAAGGGAATCGAGGCGTTGGCGGTGACCGAGCGCCCGGAGTTCGATCCGTCAATGCTGGCGATCACACCTCCCTACACCTCCGCGTTCAACCACTACGTCAGGTCCGAGCTGGGGATCGAGACGGACCTGACGTACGAGACGTTGAGCCAGAAGGTCAACGAGAAGTGGGAGTGGGAGAAGGGGACGATGCCCGCCACCGGTCAGGCGTTGCGCGGGGCGATCGCGAAGAACCCCTATACGAAGGTCTTCGTCGGGCAGGGGTACTACGATCTGGCGACGCCGCACTTCGCGACGGAGTACATGATCAGCCACATGAACATCGACCCGGAGCATCGCGACAACATCGAGATGGCAAGCTACGAGGCCGGCCATATGTTCTATCTCGACGTGGAGTGCTTGGCGGCCTTCAACGCCGACGTGGACCGGTTCATCCAGGCAGCGTTGTGAGGAAATCCGAGCGGTGCGGGCTGCTCGGCGCACGGCTGAGCGGTCCGCGACCTCGGCCCTGAGGCCGTAGCAGAACCTCGCCTTGTGCTTCCCCGGCAAGCGATCGTCGAGGCATCGCGAAGCGCTCTCGTGAGGCCGCCAGGTGCAGTGCCCTTCTAGCGCCGCGGCAATCGCTCCCATCGACTTGCTGCAGGATCTTGTCCATCCTGCCAGCAAGTCCCTCCGAGCCTTCTCAGGACCGTGGGTCGAGGACCCGCCCCATGAACAGAATCGAGCCGGTCTCCTTCTCGCGGATGAAGAACAGGAACGGCCGATCGA
>CBFCYU010000038.1:0-11685 GCA_965602415.1 uncultured bacterium
CCTTCCGATTTGGAGTCGGACGCTCTGCCGGTTGAGCTAAGGGCCTGTGGCGTCTAGCTTACGATCCGGCTAGACCTCCTTGTGCGCCGTGTGCTTCCGATCCCACTTGCAGTACTTCTTCAGTTGAAGCTTGCCGCGGGTGTTATTCTTGTTCCGCTGCGTGTGGTAGTTGCGGCGTCCGCACTCGCCACACGCTAAGGTGACGTGGATGACCGCTTCGCCTTTCTTGGCCATGGTGTTCGCCCCTCTTACTCGAGGATCTTGGTGACGACGCCGGAAGCGATCGTCTTCCCGCCCTCACGGACGGCGAACCGAAGTCCCTCGTCCATCGCGATCGGGTGGATCAGATCCCCGTTGATCTTGACGTGGTCCCCGGGCATGACCATCTCGACGCCCTCAGGGAGCATCATCGTCCCGGTGATATCGGTCGTCCGGAAGAAGAACTGCGGCCTGTATCCGGTGAAGAACGGCTTGTGGCGCCCACCTTCATCCTTGGTCAGCACGTAGATCTCTCCCTCGAACTTGGTGTGCGGAGTGATCGACTTCGGCGCCGAGATGACCTGTCCGCGCTCGATCGCGTCCTTGTCGATTCCGCGCAGCAGGATTCCCACGTTGTCGCCTGCGATCGCGTAGTCGAGCGTCTTGTTGAACATCTCGAGGCTCGTGGCGACCGTCTTCTCGACCTGGTCGTGGACGCCGACGATCTCGATCTCCATTCCGGGCGTAATCTTTCCACGCTCCACACGACCGGTTGCGACCGTGCCGCGCCCCTTGATCGAGAAGATGTCCTCGACCGGCATCAGGAACGGCTTGTCCTCTTCACGATCCGGCAGCGGGATGTAAGCGTCGACAGCGTTCATCAGCTCGGTGATGCACTCCGCGTCGGCGTGCCCCACCTCATCGCCGTGCTCCATCGCCTTCAGCGCCGAACCGCGGATGATCGGGATCTCGTCGCCCGGGAACTCGTACTCGGTAAGGAGTTCGCGGATCTCCATCTCGATGAGGTCGACCAACTCCGGATCGTCGACCATGTCCACCTTGTTCAGGAAAACGACCATCGCCGGAACGTTCACCTGCTTCGCCAGCAGGACGTGCTCGCGCGTCTGGGGCATCGGCCCGTCGTCCGCTGCCACGACCAGAATCGCCCCGTCCATCTGAGCCGCACCGGTGATCATGTTCTTGATGTAGTCGGCGTGCCCAGGACAGTCGATGTGCGCGTAGTGCCGCGTATCCGTCTGATACTCGACGTGTCGGACATTGATCGTGATCCCGCGTGCCTTCTCCTCGGGCGCGTTGTCGATGTCCTCGAACGCCATCGCGGCTGCCTTGCCCTGAGTCGCGAGGACCTTCGTGATCGCCGAGGTCAGCGTCGTTTTCCCGTGGTCGATGTGTCCGATCGTGCCGATGTTCAGGTGAGGCTTGTCCCTCACAAACGCTTCTTTCGCCATCGCCTAAACCTCCTTGCTTGAGACGTTCGATACCAGTCTCGATCTATTAACGTACTCACTCAATGGAATGACTTCCCTCGCGAGCCTTCAGCCCGCGATCGGAGTCGAACCGACGACCTCCCCCTTACCAAGGGGGTGCTCTACCTCCTGAGCTACACGGGCGTTCCGATCACCAAACACGAAGTGTAACCGAAACCCTGTTCCCACAACAACTGGAGGGGGAGGGATTCGAACCCCCGTAGGCGTCCGCCAACGGATTTACAGTCCGCCCCGTTTGGCCACTTCGGTACCCCTCCAAACAAAAAGCCAACCAGAGCCAGCGGCCAGAGTCGAACTGGCAACCTACTGATTACAAATCAGTTGCTCTGCCGATTGAGCTACGCTGGCGCACTCGCCCGATTTCCCGCGGATTGTACTGGTCGCAAACTACCGGTTCAAGCTACGAACCGCAACCAGACCTCCCGCGTCCGCGGGCCGTCGAACTCGCACAGGAAGACCCCCTGCCACGTGCCGAGAGCGAGGTCGCCGCCATGGATCAGGAGCTGGACGGAGGCGCCCATCAGCGACGCCTTGACGTGCGCCGGCGAGTTGCCCTCGAGATGTGCCCAGGTCCCGTCGTCCGGGACGAGCCGATCGAGGACCACGAGCATGTCCGAAGCGACCGAGGGATCGGCGTGCTCGTTGATCGTCAGTCCGGCGGTCGTGTGAGGACAGTACAGGACGCAAAGGCCGTCTTGGATCCCCGAGCGCCGGACCTCTTCGCGAACGAGGGGCGTGAGGTCGATGAATTCCTCGCGCCGTGTGGACGGAACATCTAGCCGCTTCATTGAACGCTCTTCAGCGCCGCCTCGAGTTCGGTCCGCAGCCTTTCCTTCTCCTCGATCCCCTGGACACGGAGGACGATTTCGCACGCCCCGTCGTCCGTCCCCGCCTGGGCTAGGCTGACGATCTTCGCTCCGTGCGCTCGGAGAATGGCGAAGACGTCGTAGAGGTCCTCGCTGTCGCTCCGCACCTTGACAGTCAGTCGCGTCGCCTCGAGACCGATCCCCAGACCGCGCGTCAGCCCCTTCAGGACTTCACCTTGGGTGATCACGCCGACGAGCTTCTCCTCCTGGACGACCGGAAGGACGACCAACCGGTTGGCAAGCAGGATCAGCGCCGCCTTCTCCAGCGTGTCTTCGGGCGAGACGGCGAACTTCGCCGGATGGGAGAACCGCTCGACCGGCGTATCCCAGTCGGCGATCTCCTTCAGCCCGGCTCGCGTGACAAATCCTGCGAGCGCCCCTTCCTCGGAGACGACGAGGAGGAGCCCGAAGCCGTGCTCCTCCATCAGGTCGCGCGCCTTGGAGATCGGGGCGTCCGCGGCGACCGTGACGGCCCTCGACTGCATGTATTGACGGACGTTCATTCCTCTTCTTGCTGGGCTTTGGCGATGATCCTGTCTTGAAGATTCCCGGGAACCGGTTGGTACTTCGCGGGCTCCATCTGGAACGTCGCTCGCCCTTGGGTGCGCGACTTCAAATCGAGCACGTAGCTCTGCATCTCGGCGAGCGGGGCCTCGGCGCGGATCGTCGTCGTCTTCCCCGCCGGCTCCATTCCGAGGATCCGGCCGCGCCTCCCATTGAGGTCGCTGATGATGTCGCCGGTGAACTCCTCCGGCGTCCTGACCACGACGGTCATCGCCGGTTCGAGTAGGACAGGCTGTGCCTGATCGAACGCGTCGCGAAACGCATGCCGAGCAGCGAGCTTGAACGCCAGCTCCGACGAGTCAACCGGGTGGAAGCTCCCATCGAAGACAGCGACCGACACGTTCGTCACCGGATACTTGGCGAGGTTCCCCTCCTCCATCGCCTCGATGACACCCTTCTCGACACCCGGGATGTACTGGCCGGGGATCGACGCCCCCTTGATCTCGTTGAGGAACTGGTATCCACCTTCGCCGGCGAACGGCTCGATCCGGAGGACGACCTCGCCGAATTGGCCGCGTCCGCCCGTCTGCTTCTTGTGACGGTACTTCGCTTCGGCCTTCTTGCGAATCGTCTCCTTGTACGGAATGCTCGGGCGGTGCGTCTCCAACGAGACGTTGTACCGATTCTTCAGCCGCTCGAGGAAGAACGTCAGGTGAATGTCACCCATCCCGTGGATCAGCATCTCCTTCGTCACCGGATCACGATCGACTTGGATCGTCGCCTTCGTCGTCGAGATCTCTCTGAGCGCTTCGCTCATCTTCTCGACGTCAGACTGGCTCTTCGGCTCGATCGCCTGCGAGTAGACCGGCTTCGGGAACTCCGGGACCGAATAGGGTTCGGCACCTTGGTCCGTCGCAATCGTCGTCCCGAGCGTCAGATCCTCGGCCTTGCCGATCGCGACGATCTGGCCGCTGACGGCCTGCGGGACCCGCTTCTGCGTCGTCCCTTCGAACGCGTACAGGTCGCGAACATCTACCTTGTGTCCCGTTCCGACCTCGACCAGGCCCTTGCCTTCCTGTAGGGTCCCGTCGACGACGCGCACGTACGAGAGTCGCCCGAGGTACGGATCGTTCGACAGGTTGAACACGATAGCGCGACACGGGCCCGACGGGTCTCCGCTCGTCGCCGCCAGGGCGCCGAACGCCGCCATCAGCTGATCGATACCCTTCCCTTCAGTCGCTGACGCACAGAGAACGGGGACCAGCTCGCCGCTCGCGACCGCACCGGACAACGCCTTGGCCGCCTCGTCGGCGGTGATCTCCTCGTCCTCAAGGAACTTCATCATCAACTCGTCGTCGAACGTCGACACCTCCTCAAGGAGGGTGCCGCGCGCCTCTTCGCACGCTTCTGCGAGATCCGCGGGGATCTCGGTCTTCCCCTGGTCCGCAAAGTAGACGGCCTTGTTCGCGACCAGATCGACGAGTCCGACGAAGTCGCTGCCTTCTCGGATCGGCAGCTGAAGGGGGATGAACTTCCCGTCGAAGTGGTCTCGCAGTGACGCGATCGCGTCGTCGAACTTCGCGTTCTCTTTGTCCATCTGGTTGATCAGAACGGCCGTCGGCCGCTTGGCGTTCCCGGTGATCTCCCACGCTCGCTCGGTCACGACTTCGACGCCACGGTCGGCACCGACGACGACGAGGGTGAGGTCGGCAACGGCGACACCCTTGTACATTTCCTCGACGAACTCGTCACCGCCCGGCGTATCGAGGAGAGTGACGGTCAGATCCTTCGCCGTGTACGTCCCCAAGCCTAGATCGATCGTGTGACCGCGATCCTTCTCCTCCTGCGAGGCATCAAGCGCGAGCTGCTCTTTGATTCCGGCCTTTCTCATCAGCGCGGTCACGAGCGTCGTCTTGCCACATCCGGAATGCCCAACCAAGCAGATGTTTCTTGCTTGCCCCATGTCGATGTCCCCCTTGGGTGGATCTTGAAGAACTCGTGCGCAGTATATCGACCCGCTCTGGCGAGAGCAACCGCCCGCACCGCTTGAAGGCGCACACCAACTGGATCTCCGTTGCTCCGTGCGAACGTCCTTGCGACCCCACAAGGGTCCCCGTAAGCTGTCGCCGATGGCCGACAACGCATCCTTCCGACGCCGACAGGAGGTCTGAATGCCGACCCGACTGCTGTTGGGCAACGAGGCACTGGCCCAGGGGGCGCTCGACGCCGGGCTCTCCGCGGCGTACGCCTACCCCGGAACCCCGTCGACGGAGATCACCGAGTACATCCTGAGAAGCCCCGAGGTCGGCGGCGGCGACGTCGTCTCCCACTGGACCGCGAACGAGAAGACGGCGCTCGAAGCGGCACTCGGCGCGAGCTACGTCGGAAGACGCGCGATGGCGAGCCTGAAGCACGTCGGACTGAACGTCGCCGCCGATCCGTTCGTCAACTCGGCGATCGCCGGCGCCAACGGCGGCCTGCTCATCAACGTCGCCGACGACCCATCGATGCACTCGTCGCAGAACGAGCAGGACTCCCGAGTCTACCTCGATCTCGCCTTGCTCCCGTGCGTCGAGCCGGCCGACCAGCAGGAAGCCTACCGGGCTCCGGCCTACGCGTTCGAACTGTCCGAGCGTTATCGGATCCCCGTCCTGATTCGCCTGACCACCCGGCTGTCGCATTCCCGCGGGACGATCACGACGGGGGAGAAGCGGCCGCAGAACCCGTTCTCCCTCCCCGACGATCCGAAGCGCTACGTCCTCCTTCCCGCCCTCGCGCGACAGAGCTACGCCCGTCTCGTCGAGCGACAGGCGGACTTCGTCCGCGAAAGCGAGGAGAGCCCGTTCAATCAGTACGCCGACGGCCTCGACCGATCCCTCGGGATCATCGCGTGCGGGATCGCCCACGGCTACGTTCTCGACGTCACCAGCGGGGTGTGTCGGCACCCGATCCTCAAGATCGGCCAGTACCCGATCCCCGAGGCCCTGCTGCGGAGGATCACGGAGACCTGCGACCGCGTTCTCGTCCTCGAGGAGGGCTTCCCGTACGTCGAGGCGAAGCTCCGCGGGACACCGGTTCGGTCCTCCCCGATCGTTCACGGTCGTCTGACCGGACACCTTCCGCGAGTCGGCGAGTTGACGCCGCAGGCCGTCGCCGACGCGCTCGACCTCGGCCGCCTGCCGACAGCCGAGCCGTCATCGGTCCCCGCCCCGCGTCCGCCGGCCCTCTGTCCCGGTTGTCCGCACGCCGACACGTGCAACGTGTTGAACGAGGTCCTCGGCCCCCGCTCCGAAAGAGGAGGCGTCGTCTTCTCCGATATCGGCTGCTACACGCTCGGCGTGCTCCCGCCGTACGAGGCGATCGACACGTGCGTCGAGATGGGGGCATCGATCACGATGGCGAAGGGGGCCGCGGCGGCCGGCCTTCATCCGGCGATCGCCCTGATCGGCGACTCGACGTTCACCCACTCCGGGATGACCGGTCTCCTCGATTGCGTCAACGAGGACGCCAACGTGACCGTCGTCATCGTCGACAACCTGACGATCGCGATGACCGGCGGACAGCCATCCTCGGCGGAGAACCGGCTCGCCCCGCTCTGCGCCGGCATCGGCGTTCATCGCGATCACATCCGGATGATCGAACCCCATCCAAAGGATCACGCCGACAACGTTGGCGTCCTCCGCGAAGAGATCGCGCACCCGGGGCCGTCGGTAATCATCGCACAACGTGAATGCATTCAGACTGCCAAGCGACGGGCCCGGAGGAATCCTCCGCCCGAAGAGGGAGGAGAGGCGCGATGAACCGCAACGTCATTCTCGCCGGGGTCGGAGGGCAGGGACTCCTCACCCTCGCCGCGGTGATCGGAGAGGCCTCTCGATCGCTCGACCTGGACGTCAAGCAGGCCGAGGTGCACGGGATGGCGCAACGCGGCGGCGTCGTGCAGAGCCATCTTCGCTACGCCGATCGACCGCTGCACTCGAATCTCGTTCGGGTGGGAACGGCCGACCTCATCCTTGCACTCGAACCGATGGAGGCGCTTCGCTACCTCCCTTATCTCTCGCCAACCGGCGCCGTGGTGAGCGACACGTCACCGCTGAGGAACATTTCCGACTACCCGAAGCAGGAGACCATCCTCGGTGAGATCGGGAAGTTGGCGATCCATCGGCTCGTCGACGCCGGCGCGTTGGCCAAGGAAGCCGGGGCGATGCAGGCGGGGAACATGGTGATGCTCGGAGCCGGCTCGCCGTTCCTGGAACTCCCGGAGAAGGCGATGATCGCGGCAATCGAGACTCTCTTCGCCGACAAGGGAAGCTCGGTGATCGAAACGAACGTTCGAGCGTTCCGCCTCGGTCTCGCCGCCGCGCTGGCCAATTAGCCTCAATCAGGCCAGTTTCCCTCCGTGGCGATACGGCCGCGTCTCGTTGTAGGCCATCTTCGCCCTGAGCGCCTTTTCGATGTCGTACGCCATTCCGCCGGCGAGGTCGAGGAGGCGGATGATCGTGTCGGCGAGTTCCTCTTCCACCTTGGAGAATCCCTCGATCTTGTCGCTCGACGGGTTTCCGTCCCGGTACGCCTCCATCGCCTCGGCCAGCTCGGTCACCGCGAGCATCAGCACCTCGCCGATCGGGCGATCCCGATCCCACCACCCGTGCTCGACCGCCGTTCGATGGATCGCCTCTTGTAGTTGCGCAACGGACATCGATTCGTTCATCGCACGCAGCGTAGCGCGCCGGTGCTCCGAACTCAACCCTTGCCCTCCGACGCGTTGCTCGCTAGGCTTTCGCCAGACTTACGAGATCTCCGGGAGGTCGATATGGGTAGCACGCATCGTTGGATTGCCGTTCTGCTGGCGCTGTTGGTCGGGGCTCTGCTCTGTGCGTCGGGATCGGGGTCGGAACCCCTCCACATCGGGATCGTCACCGATGTACATGCACACGACACGGACTCACCTGTTGAAGGGAAGGTCATGACAAACTACGCCGAGCGGTTGACCGCGTTCGTCGACGCGATGAATGCCTGGCCGGCCGACATGGTCGTCGAACTTGGTGACCTGGTGAACGGCGCGTTCGTAATGGGTGGAGCACCAGGAGATACGACTCGGATCGCCGGCTTCCTCGACGAGGCCGTGGCCTACCTTTCGGAGTTCGACGGTCCGGTGCACTACGTGCTCGGCAACCACGACCTGTACGACCTGTCCAAAGAGGAGTTTCTCGCCGCCGTTGACGGAGACGCGAAGTACTACAGCTTCGACCTCGAGGGCTTCCACTTCGTCGTTCTTGATGCGGAATACAACGACCCCGGCGAGGACGACTACGACCACGTCTTCATGCGCGTCAAGTGTAGGATTCCCCAACATGAACTCGACTGGTTGAGGGACGACCTCTCCGGGACCGACCTGCCAACGATCGTCTGCGTCCACCAGCCGTTCGACTCGGAGTTCGACGCCACCGCAGGTGGCCCGGCGGTCGTCAACAACGCGGAGGTTCGTCAGCTCCTGAGCGAGTCGGGTATCGTCATCGCCGTCTTCCAGGGACACGATCACGAGAACCGACACGCGGAGATCGACGGGATCCATTACGTCACGTTTGCCGCGATGGTCGATCATACCGAGCCCGCACCGCCGACGTGGGCACAGGTGACCCTGGACCTCGAGTCACGGACGATCACGATCGAGGGGCTCGGACTGCAGAACGACTGGGAACTCGGCTTCTAGCAAAACACCGCCCCGGAGCCGTTCTGAAGGAGGTACCGTGTCCCGACGATCCCATACGATCACTCTGCTCGCTTTGATCACTTCTCTCGGCTTGATGCTTGGCGTGCAGTCCGAAGGGGCGGAGGTCGTCCGGTTCGGCTTGATCGCCGACCTGCACGCCCATGACACCGACTCGCCGCTCGAGGGGAAGTGGATGACCCGCACCGAAGAACGGCTGACGGCGTTCACCCATGCGATGAACGCGTGGGAGAGTGACTTCGTCATTGAGCTGGGCGACTTCGTCAACGGATGGGTCGTCCTCGGCGCCGATCCGGGTGATCCGGCACGAATCCCCGATGTCCTCGCGTGGGCCGATGGGCTGTACGCCACGTTCGCGGGACCGCGATACCACGTCATCGGGAACCACGACGTCTACAACCTCGACAAGAATCAGTACAAGACGACCCTTGGAATCGACAGCACTTTCTACAGCTTCAACGTCGGCGCCTTTCACTTCGTCGTTCTCGACGTGCAGTTCGCCGAGGACGGCTCCGATCTGGCCCACACTTACACCGGCGTCGGCGGGTTCGTCCCGGCACCGGAGCTCGACTGGCTCCGTGGCGATCTCGCCAGTTCGGACGCCCCAACGATCGTCTGCGTCCATCAGATGCTCGATGAGTACATCGAGGAGTGGGGGCGTCCGCTCGTCGCAAATCAACCGGAGATCCAAGCGATTCTGGCATCGGATGGCGACGTCGTTGCCGTCTTCCAGGGGCATGACCACGACAACGTCTATCACCTGATCGATGGGATCCACTACGTCACGTTCGAGGCGCTCGTTGACCAGGGGGGCCCGCCATCGTGGGCCTCGATCACACTCGACCCGTCCGCGCGGACGATCACAATCGTCGGCAACGGGGACCAAGCAAGCTACGTCTTGAAGTACTAGAACTTGAAGGGGGCAGGGACTCGACATGAGCAAGGGCGTGCGGATCACGGTCGTGAGGCGATACCTACATCAGGATCTGGTGGACGAGCTCGTTGACGCGAAGACGACGATTGAGCGTTGCCCGGGATTCGCGGACGGCCAGGAGTTCCTGTTCGACGACTGGCCGACCAAGCCGGATGGGTTTTGCGACGCGGCCTGGCAAGCGATCTACACCGGCGCGACGCTCTGCTGGTTTGATGCAAACCTGGAGTCGATCACCGTCCCGAACACGTGGATCGCGTGCTGCCCCGACGGCCTGCGCCCCGTCGTCTTTACCGTCGAGCGAGTTGACATGCCAGCCAGCGGCGAACCCAAGTCGAAGGAGCGATCATGATCGCCGAATTCTCGATCGTCCCGATCGGCGTGGGAGAGAGCCTGAGCGAGCACGTCGCGCAGGCATTCGAGATCATCGAGTCAAGTGGCGTCGCCCACGAGCATCACGCCATGGGGACCAACCTCGAAGGGGACTGGGACGAGGTGATGGGCGTGATCAAGGCCTGCCGCGACAGGCTCCTCGAGACCTCGCCCCGCGTCTCGCTCTCGATCAAGATCGACGATCGCATCGGTGTAAGCGACGGCCTGCAGCGGAAGGTCGCGGCGGCGAAGCGGCGCATCCAGTAGGCGCGTTTTGATCGGCTCATCGAAACCGCGTAGAGTAAATCCATGACGACTCGGTGGCTCCGACGGATTCCGAAGGTCGAGCTTCACGTCCATCTCGACGGCTCGCTACGGCTGAAGACGTTCCTCGAACTTGCCAAGCAGCTCCCAGCCGACCGCCGCTTTCCCGACTCGATCGATCTGCGCAAGGCCGTTGTCCCGAGTTCGAAAGGACCCTTGGAGGACTACCTCCGATGCTTCGAGTACACGATCGGCGTGTTGCAGACCGCCGAGGCGTTGGAGCGCGCCGCCTACGAGCTGTGTGAGGACGCCGCCAGAGAGAACGTCGTCTACATCGAGATCCGCTTCGGTCCGCTCCTGCACACCGAGGGAGGCCTGTCGCCACGCGACGTGGTGCAGGCGACCGTCGCGGGATGTGAGCGCGCGAAAGACACACTCGACATCGAGGCCAGCCTTCTGCTCACCGCCCTCCGAAACGAATCGACCGAGCGGTCGATGGAGGTAGCGCAGCTCGCGGCGCAGTTCCGCGGTAAGGGCGTCGTCGGCTTCGACCTCGCCGGTCCCGAGCGCGGCTTCTCGCCGACGATCCACCGGGCGGCCGTCGAGCTCGCCCACGACGCGAACGTCCCTGTCACCCTCCACGCCGGAGAGGGCTGCTGTCCCGAGCACATCAAGGAGGCGATCGACCTCGGCGCTGCTCGGATCGGCCACGGGGTCTATCTATTCAAGGCCCCCGCCGTCGAGCAACGCGTCGCGGAACTGAAGATCCCTCTCGAGGTTTGTCCGACCAGCAATCTCCAAGTCTCCGGCTTCATGAAACGCTACGCCGACCATCCCATCAAGCGCTACTCGGAATTGGGAATCCCCGTCACGTTGAACACCGATAACCGGTTGATGTCGCAGGTTGATCTGACGCACGAGTACGCGGCCGTTGTTCGTGCATTCTCTTTCGATCGTGAGGACGTCAAGCGGATCGTCCTCGCCGGCGTCGAGGCGGCGTTCGCCCCCGAGACGATGAAGGAGAAGCTACGGCAGCGTGTTGAGACGTCGTTCGAGGACTAGCGTCTGCGGGCCAACGGACATCAGAAACCCTCAGCGATCTCCCTCGCCGCCGCCGAAGACAGGCCAGCCATTCGGGCAATCGCTGAAGAACGAATCGACCTCGACTGTCGCGTGGAAGATCCGGGTCGAGTACTCCACCGCCGTGATCGAGAACTCGGCCTTCTCCTCCGGTTCGAGATCGGTGATCTCGACAATCCCGTCGGACAGCCGAACCCCATCCACGTCGTAGAACTTGGCCTTGATAACCACGAATTCGAGTCGCTCGCCGAATCGATTCTGCACCACTCCGGTCACGCGGGCCGGCCATCCGAGCGTCAGCTGCCACCCCGGATGGACGAACGCCGCCATCGCGACAGGCACGCCCTTCGTCACCGTCCCGGAGACGCCGCGGTCGTCCCGCACCGTCAGGGTGACGCGGTAGACCTTCTCCTCGTCGAATCGGTGGTGGGCATCCCAGGCCGTCTCGAG
>CBFCYU010000039.1:0-11675 GCA_965602415.1 uncultured bacterium
GGGAGTCTATGACGGAGACATGAGACAAGTGAATAGCAATGAGGTACCGTTTGAAACTGTCAACGCTCTTCGATTGCGGGATTTTCACATCACGTTCTTTGCCATTGCTCTTGGCATGGCTGGATTCTCCCTTGTTGTCCAGAAGTGGAGCTAGGATCTGGGAATGTCTATGGTGTGGGCACGAGCAGCCGCTCGATCTCCCTCCGACTCGGTCAGGCCAGAGTTCCAGATTCGTCCACTCGGGGGGGGATTGCCTGAAATGGCCTCCTGAAAGGCCCTTTGGAAGCAGCCTCTGTGACGGAAGGCTCAACAGGCAGGCATACAGGATGGTGATCAGCAACTGGCACAGGTCCGCGAGGAACACGTACTCGTCGAGCAGCTCGCGGGTTGATCAGTCGAGGATGGTGCGGTGTCGTTACACCACTTGACAGGACGTGACCCTGAAGCTCGGATCGGGAAGGCGCTTTGGAGCCTGGAGGACTGATTGCAGAACGCGTTCGCTAGCTGTCTCGGCGGCTTGGGGCCATGAAGGGGCGCAGCCCGTTGCCTCACGTAGGAATGTACTCCAAGTTAGCCTCCGGCTGCGCATGACTCTTCGACCGTGCCAGCTCATCTAGCCGGTCCTGGAGCCGGCTGATCTGCCGACCCAGCTTTGCCGGGTTGAGCGTTTCGTAGACCCGCTTGAGTTCGTCCTTCGCCTGCTCGGGCACCGCGCCGGATTCCAATACACGGCGGTACGGGGTCCTCGCCCGATCGTACTTCTTGCGCACCTTGCTCCCAACCCGCGTCTTCTCGATCAACTTCATCGATGGTTGGAAGTAGTCCGTGTACAGCCGCAACACCGCGTACAGCTCGTTGAGAGCTTCAAGCTCGGATGGTGTGTCGTATCGGCGGTAGCCAACCGCTCGTCGCACGACAGAGTAGTTCTTCTGCTCGACGAAGCAGTTGTCGTTCTTGCGGTAGGGCCTGCTTCGAGTGAACATGATCTTGTTCTCGGTGCAGTAGCGAAACAGATGGTTGTTGATGAACTCGCTTCCGTTGTCGGAGTCGATTCCGCAGATCTCAAACGGGAATCTGGTAAGCGCCCTCTGCAGTCCGGCGAACACCCACCTCTCGGCCCGGTTCCTCACCGCCTCGGTCTCCGTCCAGCCGGTACACACATCCGTCGCATCCAGGGTGTACGCGTAGTCACCACGTGCGTTGCCTCCTTCGTGAGATACCAGGTCGATTTCGACGAATCCAGGACGCAGTTCGTCCCAGTCACCAAACGTTCGGATCGGGATCTGGTGCTTGAGCAGCGTCCCCGGCTTGGTCTGCGACCGGGCTCTTAGCTGGTAGCGCTTCCGTGCCGGTGCGAGCATCCGGTCGATCGTCGCCGGGCTGATCCCGATCAACTCGCGTCGCACCTCCTCGTCGAGCGTCAATTCGCCCAACCGCTCCAGCGTCGGGACGATCTCTGCCAGGTAGGGCGCCAACCTCTTGCCGCAGATCCCGTCACAGATCACCCAGACCTTCTGCAGTGCGACAAGAACATCCCTACCGTAGGTCCTTCTCCGGTTCCGCTTCTTCCTTCGCTTCGTTTGTTCGTCCTCGATCAACGTCACCTTGACGCCGTTGACGACCCCGCGACCTACAACGACGTATCTCGCTCGTCGCCGCAGCACCCGTGCAGCGTAGGAACGGTTGTAGCCTGTCAGCTCGGTCAACGTATCAAGAATCTCACCCTTCTGTTTCTTCGTTGCACGCTTGTACTTCAGCGCCATCTGCTTCGCTACCGCCTGTCTTTGCCTCATCGTCAGCCCCATCGGCGTCTCCTCGCTCCCTCTTGTTCCAGGAACGAGTCACCGTAGCCTCACCTCCCGTTTCGAGTACTTTTCTTAGCTGAGGCAACGTTCCTATCTCGAGTACTTTCTTGGTGAGGCAATGCGAGGGCTTGACGGCATCCTGCCGCCTGCTTAGGGTGGGGCATCCAATCGAGAAGAGGTGGTCGTGATGACAGCATGTGCACGCGCAGAGACATTCAAGTCGGTTGCTCTCACGGACCGCAATCGAACCTCCCTCTTCCTCCTCCAGAATCAGGGCGCCCGAACCAGGGCGCAGCGCTGACTCACCGGCCGGATCACCGGCCGGCATCCATCTGAGAGAGTTCCAGATGAGGCAGACGTGTTGGAATGCCAAGCTTTCCTGATTCGAGGAGGAAACCATGCGTTTGACGAGCGATACCGAGCGGGTCGCTGTGTTAAAGATCAAGAGTGAGATTGTCCATTCCGCAGGGCAGTACCTTCGCGAGCAGGGGTTCGTGGAGATCCTGCCCGTGCTCCTCTCGCCGATCACGGACCCGCTTCACCACGAGACGTACGGTGGAGCGATCGACTACTACGGTCGACCCTACCAACTGACGAAGAGCATGATTCTGCACAAACAGATCGCCCTGCTGACCGTCCCGAAGATCTTCTGCTTCTCGCCTAATGTGCGGATGGAGCCGGCAGAGCGGGCCGCCTTCGGGAGGTACCTTGCCGAGTTCGTTCAGCTTGATCTGGAGGTTCGTGACGCAACACGCGCTGACGTCATGGCCATCGGAGAGGGCCTTGTCGTCCGCGTCCTGGAGGACGTGTCGCAGCATTGCGAGAACGAGCTTCAGACCCTGAGCCGCACGCTGAGCGTCCCCGGCGCGCCGTTTCAGCGGGTCACGTTCGACGACGCGGCCGCGGAACACGGCGAGCCGTTCGACGACGAGCTCTCGGCGACGCTCGACGAACCGGCTTGGGTGATCGACTTCCCACGCCGCGTGAGGGAGTTCTACGACCGAGAGGATCCGGAGCGTCCGGAGGTACTCCTCGACATGGACCTTGTCTATCCCGAGGGGTACGGCGAGGCGCTCTCCGGCGGAGAACGTGAGGTCGAGTACGATCGAATCCTCGACCGGCTTCGAAGGGACGGGATTCCACGGGAGCAGTTCTCGATCTATCTCACCTACGTCAGGCGGGGATTGCCCCGTTGCGCGGGGTTCGGGATTGGGATCGAGCGACTGACACGGTATGTCTGCGGGCTCGACCGGATTGAGGATTCACGCCTGTTCGCCAAGCCGCCGGGTGATGTCAATGCAATCTGAAACAGCACGGTAGCTGTAGGCGAATAGAGCAGAAGGTCAACCCGTGCGCCGCTCTGTACCAGCCGGCGTCCTGGCGTGGCTGAACCATGCTGAGTGCCCCGCCGTGCAGAGTCTTGCCGGATCCATCATGTTGGGTAGGTGTTCTCGGATGCCTGATCTCGTGATCTGTCTACAGCTTGCGGGGAAGGAATCCGGCTCCCTATGGTTCGCATCCGGACTTCGTAGCGAAACTGAGATACCTCTCGGTGGCGGCGTCCAGGTTTGCGTACTCGCCTCGATATGCCGGTGGAAGGAGCGCGGCCATCCGATACATGATCTCGTCGGCGATGCGTTGGCGGACGTCTCGTGAGACCCGTTCCTCGCCAGTCTCCACGTGGAACGGCTCTCCGACGATGATGTGAAACGGCGTCCGTCGAAGGCGGCGGACGTTGTGTCCAATCGCCTCGCCTCCGTAAAAGACCAGTGGCAGCAATGGAGCGCCGCTCCTCAGCGCGATCGTCACGACGCCCGGGTGGCCGCGCTGCAGGCGGCCGTGTCGGCTGCGCGTCCCTTCCGGGGCCACCACGAGGGTTCCGCCGTCTCTCAGTACGCCGAGGGCCCGGCGCAGCGCGCCGATGTCTGGTTCTCCGCGGCGAATCGGTATCGCCTCCCACTGATCGAACAGCCATCCGAGGAGCGGATTGTCCCAGGCCTCCGCCTTTGCGAGCCCGATCACCTTTCGTGGTCGGAGGCGGCAGTGGAGAACCGGAGCCTCGAGGAAGTTGACGTGATTGGCAAGCAGGATGAGCGGTCCGTTCATCGGGACCTTGTCGATCTGCTCCCCGTCCACCTTACAGAGAACACGCACCAGAACGCAGATCAGTGCATCCGCCAGACGGCCGAGGACCGTCATTCGTCGGTCTCGGATGGATGACAGACGACCTCGATCTGGCGGGGGAGGATCTCCATCGCGGGATGAGTGCGAGGATCCCCAATCGGCTGACCTGTTTTGCTATGCACAAGTCGAACCGGCCGTCGTCGATCTTGGCTTCGGGGGCCATCATGAACCCGCCGCCCAGACGTCGGCCGTTCATGATCGAGATCATCAACGACTTCTGCTCGATCGTCTGCCCTCCGTACTCGATGCGGGTCAGCGGGGCGCGGTAGTAGAGAAAGATGGTCTTGAGCGCGGCGACGAGGTAGCCGGGGAAACCGCGCAATCGCTTCAGCTTCGCCGCCTCGAGGCCGACGACCGTGTCGAATCCGATGCCCGCTCCGTTGCCGAAGAAGCGACCCTCGGGGAGTGACTCTCCGCCGACGTGACCGACGTCGATGATCCTCCGATGATCTTCGGACAGGGCCTTGCACCCGTCCTGCAGGGTGTGAGGCACACCCGCACCGAAGGCGAAGTCGTTCCCCCGCCCGACGCACAGAACACCCATCGCGGCGGCTCCTTCCCCGGTCTGCTTCGCCTGCATCAGGCCATTCAGAACCTCGTTGGCTGTGCCGTCGCCGCCCGCCGCGACGACGATCTTGTACCCATCTCGGACAGCCTGTCGTGCGAGTTGTGCAGCGTGCCACGGGCGCTCGGTGTAGACGAGATCGAAGGCTACGTCATGCTCGTGCAGCATTCGCTCGATGGTCGGGACGGCATCCCGTGCCGTGCCACCGCCTGCTGCCGGGTTGACGATCAGTCGGGATTGTCTCGCCACGATTGAGGCCTCCATGCTCCCTGTAGGTCAGCCAACGATACGGATTTGGCCGATCGATGTCATCTCACAAGGTCCATCGTGGGGAAGCGTACTACTCAGCACCCAGCAGCTGTCCGACGGCGACGTTGAAGACTAGCGCCAGTGGGTCGAGTTCCTCCGCGAGTTCTCGTTCGCGGAGTGCCTCCTCCGAACGGCCGGTCGCGCTGAGCACGAGCGCGTACCACTGGTGAGCTGCGGCGCAGTTCGGGTTGAGATCGAGCGCCTTGAGCAGGTCCTGTTCGGCGCCCTCGAGATCCCCACAGAAGACGACCTTGATCATAGCGAGGGAGCTGTGTGCCTCGGCCAGGCTGTCGTCGAGCGTGAGCGCTCGTCGCGCGGCCTCCTCGGCGTTTGGGTACGCCTCGCCGGGAGGAAGGTACTCCAGGTAGGCCATCAGGCTGTATGTGTCCGCGATCCCGGCGTAGGCGAGGGCGAACTTCGGATCGAGGTCGATTGCCTGCTGGAAGTAGTCGATCGCGTTGAGGAGCGCCCCCTCGCTCCACTGACTCCACGCGTACCGTCCGCGGAGGTAGTGCGTGTGCGCATCCCGGTTCTCCGTTGGTTTCTTCGCGATCTCCTCCCGCTCGGCCGGGAGAAGACGCAGGCGAAGCGCTTCGGCGACCTGCTCGGCGATCTCGCGTTGCATCGCGAAGAGATCATCGAGTTCGCCGTCGTACGCCTCCGACCAAAGGTGCTCTTGCGTGCCGACATCGATTAGCTGCACTGTAGTCCTGATCTGCTTGCCCGCCTTGCGGACGCTCCCCTCGATGATCGTGTTGACGCCCAGTTCGCGGCCGATCTCGGTGACGCTCTCCTCGGCCTCGCGATAGCGCATCACCGAGGTCTTCGCGATCACCTTCAGCTCGCCGATCTTCGACAAGGTGAAGATCAGTTCCTCGGTGAACCCGTCGGCGAGGTACGCGTCCTGAGAGTCGGGGCTGATGTTGGCGAACGGAAGGACGGCGATCCGACGCTCGGAATTGGCGGAGAACTCCTGCCGTCGCTGAGGCGCGGCGCCCGAAGGCGAACCCGCGAGGGCCAGATGGTAGACCTCGATCGGGACGTGGATGTTCTTGAGGTGTTGGGGGCCAAGGCCGACCATCGGGAGGCCGATCTTGTTCCAGACCTGCGAGTAGACCTGCTGCGACAGGGCAATCCCGCCAGCCTCGGCGAGCGGCTCGATCCTTGACGTAATGTTGACACCGTCACCGAAGATGTCTTCTCCCCGGTGGATGACGTCCCCGACGTGGAGGCCGATTCGGATTCGAATCGGTGTGAGGTCGGGATCCGCGTCGTTCCTCTCCTGCAGTCTCGTCTGAATCTCGACGGCACACTGAGCAGCGTCGAGCGCGCTCGAGAACTCGACAAGGAACCCGTCTCCGAGAGCCTTGATCTCGGTTCCGCGGTAACGTGGAAAGAGAGCGCGTAGCAGCGCGTTGTGCTCCGAGAGGAGGGTCAGGGCGATTGTCTCGTCGCGTTGCATCATCGACGTGTATCCGACGATGTCGGTCTGCATCATCGCAGCGAGGCGGCGGGTCTCGGCGCGAGCTTCTTCGGGCATCTTCCTCCCCGATCGATCACCGAATCGAAGATCATTCTAAGGTCCCACAGGCCGTATTGCCATTGGTGTTTCGCGTTCGCAACAGGAAGGCTGTCGTAAACAGACGCGCTCGGTTGATCGATGTACTCTGTTTCGGGCATAGTGAAATCGCAAGTGAAGGGAGGCTCGGTATGCCGCGTTGTGAGATGGAATCGAGCTCGAGGAGACTCGATACGATCGTTGTCTGCACCTGTCTGCTCCTGCTCCTCGCGTCGGTCTCTGTCCTGGCCGTAAACGCGCAGGAGATTCGATACGAGTTCGATGATCCGGACGGTTTCTGGGACGCTGAAATCCTGAACGACACAGGGAAGTACTACTTCGACATCCAATCGGGATGGCTGACCGTCAGGGCTCAGCAGGGCGGAGTAATCGGGGGGGAATGCAACACGCCGCCCAACCTGTTCCGCCTGCCTATCGACTGGGACGAGAGTCTAGTCTACATCCTGGAGATGCACATCGACTTCCTTCCGACGAGCAACTTTCAGATCGCCGGGCCGATCCTCTTCTCGGACGTGGACAACTTCGTCATGCTTGGCCGTGCGTTCTGCAGCGACCCCGGCATGGGAGAGCCGTGCGTTGGCGATGGGATCTACTTCGACTACGAAGAGGATGCAGTGCCATTCCCGTCCCATTCGACCAACTACGCGACCGATCCGGGTGACGACATGTCACGGGAGGTCTGGTTGAAAATCGAGGCGTGTGGCGACCACGTGCAGGCGTACTACAGCCGGGACGGCGAGGACTGGATCTTCGTGGGGCAACAGGTAATCGATTTCGTCCCGAGCTACGCTGGCTTCGGCGCGTGGAACAGCTGTACGAGGGCGCCTGCGATCTACGCACATTTCGACTATTTCGCGCTTCGGATCGGCGCCGGAGAGTGTGGAGGGAGCGACTAGAGGTAGGAGTTTCCTATCTGGTATCGAACTGCTTCTTGGTGTCGACGTCGGTGAATGCCTGGATCTCGATTCGGTAGTCTGCCGGATCGCGGAGGAAGAAGCTGTAGACGGGAATCCCGGGGATTGTCGCCGGTTCGCTCGTGATCCTGATGTTCGGCTCGTCGCGGAGGCGCTCGTACCACGCGTCGACGTCGTCGACGACGATCGACAGGAGGACGCCGCTTCCGACCGGCTTCTCCGGCGTCCTGCCGCGCGATGAGACGAGTCCGACGCAGGCACTCCCGGAGATCCGATAGACCTTCGCCCAGCCTTGGTCCTCGATCAGTGGGAGGCCGAGGGTCTCGCCGTAGAAGTGGATCCCCGCCTCGAGGTCCTCGTAGGTCAGGAACGTGATCGACGCGTACGGACAGTCCACCGCTACGCCTGTAGCTGCTCGGCGAGGATCGCTTCGAGTTCGGCGACCTTCACCCGCGTCTGCTCGGTCGAGTCGCGATCGCGGAGCGTGACCGTCTCGTCTTCGAGCGTCTGGTGGTCGACGGTGATGCAGAACGGGGTCCCCGACTCGTCTTGCCTTCGATAGCGCTTCCCGATCGAGCCTTTCTCATCATAGAAGACGTTCCAGCGCTTCTTGAGGCTGCGATAGATCCCCGCGGCGAGCTCGGGCTGGCCGTCCTTTTTGACGAGCGGGAAGACGGCCGCCTTGACCGGCGCGATCCGCGGATGGAGTCGCAGAACGATTCGTTCCTGGAGCTCACCTTTCTCGTCAGGGATCGCGTCTTCGTCGTACGCCTCGCACAAGAGAGCCAGCGCCGTCCGTCCGACACCGCCGGCCGGTTCGATCACGTGCGGGACGTACTTCGTCTGTGTCGCGTCGTCGAAGTAGGAGAGGTCCTTTCCGCTTCCCAGGTGGCGCGGCTGTCCGTGCTCGTCGCGCTCGACGACCAGCTCGTCCCCGTCGCGGATGAGCTTTCCTTCCATGTGACTGCGCAGATCGAAATCACCGCGGTGGGAGACCCCCTCGAGTTCACCGAACTCGCCTTCGGGGAGGAAGGGATACGCATACTCGATGTCGGCGGTGCCGCACGAGTAGTGGGCACGCTCGTTCGGGCCATGTTCGCGCAGGCGCAGGTTGTCGCTCTTCAGTCCGAGTGTGACGTACCACTCGACACGTCGGTCGCGCCAATACGCGTACCAAGCCTGGGACGTCTCTGGCGAGCAAAAGAACTCCATCTCCATCTGCTCGAACTCGCGCGATCGGAAGGTGTAGTTGCGCGGCGTGATCTCGTTTCGGAACGATTTCCCGACCTGAGCGATCCCGAACGGAACCTTCACTCGCGATGTTGACAGGACGTTCTTGAAGTTGACGAACATCCCCTGCGCCGTCTCCGGGCGGAGGTAGGCTTCGGCGGTCGGATCGATCAGCGCGCCGACGTACGACTTGAACATCAGGTTGAACTCACGCGGCTCGGTCAGTTCGCACTCGTCGTGTTCTCCCGGGCGCTTGCTCGGCTTCCGGGGACAGTCGCTCGAGGCGACATGGTCGGCGCGGAATCGACCCTTGCACGTCTTGCAGTCGACGAACAGGTCGTAGAACAGATCGTAGTGGCCGCTCGCCTTCCAGACCTGCGGGTGCATGATGATCGTCGACTCGATGCCGACCATGTCGAACGTCGACGGGGTGCCCGGAGGCGCGAGGGTGCTGTCGTGGCCGGTGACCATCTCCCGCCACCACGCCTCCTTGACGTTTCGCTTCAGCTCGACACCAAGCGGGCCGTAGTCCCAGAAGCCGCTGATGCCGCCGTAGATCTCGCTCGACTGAAAGATGAACCCGCGGCGCTTGCACAGCGCGACGATCTTCTCCATCGATTTCGTTTCGTTGCTCATCCGTCCTCCGAGTGTGAGATCTGCGGCCACCTCTGGCTCTCGGGTCGCCGCGAGGCCCGATTATACCGAATCCATCCCGGGTGCTCGGACTAGATCTCGCCGATCGGACGGAAGCCGAGCGACGCGTAGAGACGCCGCGCCGGTTCGTTCCCCTCGGTGACGATCAACGTGAGTCCCTTGTGCCCGCGATCGACGAGCGCGTCGATCGACCGGCGAAGAAGGAGCCGTGCCAATCCCTGGCGCTGAGCGTCCGGGCGGGTCATCGAGAAGACGACGAGCGGCGCGTCGTGAGGATCGGATCGACCGATGAGGCACGCCGAGGCGAGGAACTCGCCTCGCTCGATGACGAACGAGCAATCGAACAGGAGTTCGCCGTAGTCGCCAGCGAACGTTCTGTCGATCTCGGCGAGCGCATCGGCGAACGTCTCTCCTTCATCGTCGATCGTCCCGCGGAACGTGGCATAGAGGAGGATCGCCAAGTCTTCCCGATCGGATTCGCGCATGGTCCGGCACTCCAAGGATGCGGCGGCCTTCTGCCGAGTCAACCGCAACTCCATCGGAACGCGCTTCCTGGTGTTCATCGGACGAAGGGAACGGCCGCGGGGTCGACCGAGCAGCCCCGCGTGCCGGTTCTCATTCCTGTTTGATGTAGACGAGTTCCATCGTGAGCCCGTTCCCGCCGCTCGGGGTCGCGATCGGGTTCGCGACGTTCCCGTTTCCGACCTCGTTGTAATACGCATAGGCGAACGTCGGATTGACGGTGAAGATAAGGCCGAGGTCCGACTCGGTGAACAGCGTCTGGTACTCCTTGTAGATCTCGAACGCTTCGTCGTTGTCGTAGGTCGCCACACCGGCGGCGAGCAACTCGTCGATCCTCGCTTCGACATCGTAGAGGTCTTCCGCTCCGGCGGAGTAGTGCCAGAAATGCAGTCCACCGGTCGAGCGATAGACGTTCGCCCCCGAGTTCGGTTCGGTTCCCCCGCCCAGCCCGAGAAGGACCATCTCGATCATCGAGGTGGTGAGGCGTGTCACGAGCGTGTTGAAGTCAATCGGCTGGAAGGTCACGTTCAAGCCGATCTGACGGAGGTTCTCGGTGACGATCAGACAGATCGCCTCCCGCGTGGTGTTCGGGTTCGTGTTGAACTCGATCTCGAGGGGCGATCCGTCGGCGAAGTCCCGCCATCCGTCTCCGTCGGCGTCGACGATGCCGATCCGGTCCAGCAAGGCCGTGGACTTCGAGAGGTCGAACTCGTAGGCCACCGCGTTCTCCTCGGTCACCGGCCCTCCGTAGTGCGTGCGGCCCGCGTAGAACGGAGACAAGTAGCTGACGGGGCTCCACTGCGGAACGGCGAGGTAGGTGTACACGTTGGAGATGATCGAGTCCTTGTCGATCGCGTGGGCGATCGCCTCGCGGAAGCGGATGTCCCGGAACAGGGCGCGCAGATTCTCGTCCGTTTCCTCGGCGAGGCCGACGTCCTGGTTGATCCCGATCCACGACGTGCCGAAAACGGGAACGTCCGGATCGACGAGGACGGCAAACCCGGCTCGGCCGGACTTCTCCACAAGGCTTCCGACGTCCTCCGCCCTTGGCGCGAGGACGTGAAGCTCGTGGTTGAGGAACTTCAGCAACGAAACGTCCTGATTCAGCACGATGTGGACGATGTATCGATCGACGTAGGGGAGCTGAACGCCGTTCGGATCGTAGTGGTAGTAGTACGGGTTCCTTCGTAGGATGACGAATTGATCGGCTTCGTAGCGTTCGATGAGGAACGGCCCCATTCCGACGAGTTCGGACGGATCGGTGTCGATCCCCCAGACGGCGTTGAACGTCTCAGCTGTAACGTCGGGATTGAGCTTGTGAACGAACTCGGCCAGCTTGTGCCGGGGCAGAATGACAGAGCCCAGCGCTGAGAAGATTGGGCGGAAGGGGATCGACAGGGTCACGCGGACCGTGTAATCGTCGATTCGCTCGAACTGAGGGAACGTTCCGTCGGGGAGTTGGAGGATGTCTCGCGTATTGGTGTCGACGTCGGGATTGAGGTAGAGGTCGTTGTACGTGAAGAGAACGTCATCCGCGGTGAACGGCGTCCCGTCGGACCAGCGAAGACCTCGACGGAGGTGGAACGTCAGCGTCAGCCCGTCGTCGGAGGTCTCCCAGCTCTTGACGAGCTCCGGGACGACGGCCGCGTTGTTCGGGTCGATGTCGACGAGACCCCGCAGCATCATGCTTGTGTACTGCGTCGTGCTGTTCTCGTTCGACGTCACCGAATTCCAGCTCTTGGGGTTGGTGATCGAGGAGATCGAGAGCGTGCCGCCCGGGGGCCCGGGCTCGAGGTGGGCGTACGAGGTTCCTTCGACGCCGATTGGGACAACGACGATGTCTGGCGTCTCCGACTCCGACAGATCGATGGTCGCCGTCGTCGATTGGAGATCTACTGCGACCTCGAGGGTGC
>CBFCYU010000040.1:0-11626 GCA_965602415.1 uncultured bacterium
AGAGAGCGGATCCTCGAAATCCTAGACCAGGGATTCCTCTGCCTGGAGGAATCTCATCTTGGTGTCCACCGCGCCTATTCGCTCGCGCTCGGGGACACCGGCTTCGTCGACGCCTACGAGGGTCTTCGCGATGTGCTGCCGCCTCCCGATGCGTTCGTCCGGTTGGAGATCCCGGTAGCGCGATCGTTGGAGCGGCAGCGAGCTCGCGGCACGCCCGGGTTCGAGGTCGATGCCGCCGCACTCGATCGGATGCTCTCGGGACTCGACCGCTGGCACGCGGACCACGCATCCCGGTTGATCCGGATCGACGCCGACCGCCCGGCTCACGAGACGGTGCAGGAGCTGGCCGAACTCGTTGGACTCTCGTACGGCGCCCCGCGCGAATCGCTGCGAGAAGGCTTCGACGTCCTCCTCCTCCTCGGCCGTCCGGCGAGCGGGAAGAGCGAGTTCATCGACTTCATGAACGGCTGCTCCGCGACGGAGCGCGCCCAGACCTTCCACATCGCGCCGTTCGATGTCGTCGACGACTTCCCGATCCTGTGGGAGCGATTCGAGGAGGACGACATCTGGGAGCAGCTCGGACGCCCGCGACTCCACTCGAAGCGCTGCCCCGGCAACTACGCCGTGACCGACAATGGGCTGTGGGGATTCCTGATCGAGAAGATCAATCGCCGGGTTGAGCAAAACTTCTTGGCGCCCGGACGATTCGACCGTCGAAGCCTGATCGTCGAATTCTCACGCGGCGGACCGACCGGATACGCCGACGCGCTCGAGCGGCTCTCTGACTCGATCCTCAAGCGAGCGGCGATCCTGTACGTCTCCGTCTCGTTCGAAGAATCGTGGCGCCGGAACATCGCCCGCTACGACGAGAAGCTCCGCGGCGGGACCCTCACCCACTCCGTGCCTCGCGAGGAGATGGAGAGAACCTACGGAATCGACGACTGGGACGAAATCGGCGGTGAGACGCACGGCACGATCGAGGCTCGGGGAATCCGCATTCCTTACGCCACGATGCACAACGAACCGGAGTCGACCGACCCGAGCGTGCTGAGCGAGCGGTATGCGCGCGCGCTCGGTCCGCTCTACGCCGCGTGGCGGGAGACCCCGCCCCGGGAGTCTCACCCCTAGGGGAGCACCTCGCCGAAGACGCGGACGAAGTTCCGATAGAAGACCTTCTCGATCCGTCGCTCAGTCAGCCCGGCGTCGCGGAGCAACGGGGCAAACAATCGGTAGTCGGCCACGCCATCGATTCCCTCCGGGGTCTGGCCAATGCCGTCAAGATCGCCGCCGAGCCCGATGCAGTCCTCACCGCCGACGTCGATCGCGTGCTGGACGTGCCGCGCCACCCAGTCGAGAGAAGGCCGCGGAATCGACATCGCCCGTTGTTGGAGCCGTTCTCGCTCCTCCACCGGAACACCCGGCTTCTGGGCCGCCTCGAACAACGGCATGACACGCCGAAGGACCTCGGGATCGAGGAACGTGGGGGCGAGGTTGATGCCCATGACCCCTCCGCGACCGGCCAGCTCGCGGATCATCGGATCGGTCAGGTTCCGGAGGCTCGGACAGAGCGTGCGGCAGTCGGAGTGACTGGCGATGAACGGTTTCGTCGCCATCCGGCAGACATCGTCGAACGCGCGATCGGAGAGATGGGACACGTCGATCATCACGCCGAGTTCCTCAGCCAGGCCCAGGAGACGCTCGCCTTCTCGGGTCAACGGTGTGTTCTCTCCGAACGCCGTCCCGCTAAACGGGTTGTCCTGCCACGCGAAGATCAGATCGCGCACTCCGAGATCGGCGAAACGGCGCAGGTTCTCCGCCCTTCCCTCGAGCGGATCGGCTCCTTCCAACCCCAGGATCGCGGCGATCGGCCCACCGTCGAACGCGGCGCCCAGCTCTCCGCACGTGCGAGCGACGCGCATCTCGTCCCGGGTCCCCTCGGCCATCGACTCGATCGTGCGGATCATTGCCTCGGCGCGCGCCGCTTCTTCCCCCGGGTGTCGCTCGCTGAGGACGAAGCAGGCGAAGATCTGGGCCCGGATCCCGGCTTCCCGCATCGCGGGGAACGTGACGTGCGCCGCGCCCTCTCCGCGGACAAAGTCGACGCCGTCGTCGAGGACCTTCATCACCGTGTCGCAGTGCGCGTCGAAAAAACTCGGCACCCAATGCGCAGTCGACGATCGACCGGTCCCGATCATGCGACGACGGCGACGGCCTCGATCTCGATTGGGGCGTCTAGCGGCAGGCGGGCGACCTCAATGCACGACCGCGCCGGGAACGGCTCGCGGAAGATCTCTGCGTACACCACATTCACCGCAGCGAAGTCGTTCATGTCGGCGAGGTAGATCGTCACCTTGACGACGTCAGCGAGTGCCGCACCCCCTGCGTCGAGGACCGCCTCGACGTTGGCAAGCGCACGGCGCGCAGCACGCTCGATGTCGTCGACGATCAGCTCGCCTTCCGGGGTCATCGGCAGCTGCCCCGAGGTGAACAGCAGCTTGCCCAAGCAAACCCCTTGAGAGTACGGCCCAACGGCGGCCGGGGCACGATCCGTCCGGATCGTCTGTTTCGCCGTCACTCGATCACCCCGAGCTCACGCCCGACAAGCGCGAACTTCTCGATCGCGAAGTCGAGATCCTCGCGGCTGTGCGCCGCGGAGAGCATGACGCGGATCCGCGCCTTGCCTCGCGGGACGGTCGGGAACGCAATCGCCGTTCCGAACACATCTTCGACGAAGAGCCGCTTGGAGAAATCCCATGCCGTCTCGGCCTCTCCGAGCATCACCGGCGTGATCGGCGTATCGCTCTGCCCGGTGTCGAAACCGAGACCCCGGAGGGCCGCCTTGAAGTAGTCGGCGTTCTCCCACAGGGTGCGCACCGGCGTGTCGTCCTCCTCGAGGATGTCGATCGCCGCGATGCACGCAGCAACATCCGGCGGGGTCGCCGCAGACGAGAATAGGAACGGGCGTGCCTGCTGGCGGAGGTATTCGACCAGCTTCGCACTTCCGGCGATGTAGCCTCCCATCACACCAAACGCCTTCGACATCGTGCCGCAATCGATGTCGACGCGACCGTGCAGACCGAAGTGATCAACGATCCCACGACCGTGGCTCCCGACGACGCCCTCACCGTGCGCGTCGTCGACCATCACCATCGCGTCATACTTCTCAGCGAGTTCAACGATCGCCGGAAGTGGTGCCAGATCTCCGTCCATCGAGAAGACCCCGTCGGTGATGATCAACTTCTTCTCGATCTGCTTGTGCTCCTCCAGCTTCTCCGCGAGGGCTCCGGTATCGCGATGTGGGAAGATCACCCGCTGTGCCTTGCTCAGCCTCACTCCGTCGATGATCGACGCGTGATTGAGCTCGTCGGTGAAGAGCACGTCCTCCTTGCCCATCAGCAATGGGATGGTAGCGAGGTTCGTGTTCAGTCCCGATTGGACAGAGAGCGCCGCTTCCGTCCCCTTGAATTCCGCGATCCGCTTCTCGAGTTGGATGTGAAGGCTCATCGTCCCGGCAATCGAACGGACCGCACCGGGACCGACGCCGTACTCGTCGATCGCGCGCTTCGCCGCCGCGCGGAGCCGCTCGTCGTTGGCGAAGCCGAGGTAGTTGTTGGAGCACATGTTTAGCATCCGCCGACCGTCGATCGTCACCCATGCACCCGATGCGCTATCGATCGTGCGAATCGTGTTGTAGAGCCCCTTCTCACGCAGATCGGCCAACGCTCGATCAATGAACCCCAGTTTTCCCATCAGACTTCCCTCCCCTTTTCCTGCGCCGTTATTGCCGGTATTCCAGCCCAGGTGACGCCGCTGTGCGCCGCCATCCGTTCCTGTGTCTATTCCTTCGATTCGATCGATTCGAGGTACTCAAACGCGTGCCGCAAGTGAGGGATCGTGATCGACCCGCCGACGATGAGGGCGATCCCCAACGCCTCTGCGATCTCCGCTTCTGTCGCTCCGGCCGAGGTCGCCGCCGACAGGTGATAGCTAATGCACTCGTTACACCGCAATACGGTCGACGCGACCAGACCGAGCAGCTCCTTCGTCCTCTTCGGCAGTGCCCCGTCCTCGTACACGTCTTGATCGAGGGCGAAGAACCGCTTCATCGGAAGACCCGCGTGCCGAAGGACGGTCTCGTTGGTGCGCTCTCTGCGTTCAGCGAACTCGCTCGCGGTCTCCAAGCTCATCCCCCTTCTGCGGTCCCACGCGGACGAATCGAGTCGCGCCGCGTGCGCTCCAGCTGTGCCTCCGCTTTGTCGAGGACGCGACGACTCTCCGCGTAGGTCAACCGCCGTCTTGCGTTGTCCGCCTCAAGCCACGCCGCGTCGCTGTGTTCATCCGACAGCCAGACCTGCTCCGTTTCCGTTTCGGCGAGGAAGTAGGCAACCGTCTTCGTGATCGCCCGCTCTCCGCGGGCAAAACGGTACGTGCTGATCGCTTGGAATCCCGGAATCGTCTTCAGTCCGTCAATTCCCGTCTCTTCCGCGATCTCTCGACGGGCGGCGGCAAGCTCATCCTCACCCGGTTCGATGCGCCCCTTCGGAAATGCCCAGTGCCTCCCGTTGCGATGTCGAAGCACGAGGTAGAGTCGCCGCTCCTCACGACGACGAAAGAGGACGAAGCCAGCGGATTGTTCCTCGCCCTCTTCCCCCTCGCTAGGGAATGTCGATTTCATGGTCGTTTCGATCGTAGACCCGTGGGTACAAGCCGAGGCTCCGCAACTCCCTCAGGAGAACTCGGAACGACTCGGGCAAACCGGGATCGGGGAACTCCTCTCCCTTGAGGATCGCCTTGTATAGCTGGATCCGCCCGCGCGTGTCGTCCGATTTCACCGTCAACATCTCCTGCAACAGGGCGGAGGCGCCGTACGCCTCCAGTGCCCAGACCTCCATCTCACCGAGCCGCTGGCCACCGAACTGAGCCTTCCCGCCAAGCGGCTGCTGGGTAATCAATGCATAGGGGCCGGTCGAGCGGGCGTGGATCTTCTCGTCTGCAATGTGCTCGAGCTTCAGGACGTACATGTACCCGACGGTGATCGGTCTCCCGAACGGTAGGCCCGTCCGGCCGTCGCGCAGGACGACCTTCCCGTCGTAGTTGTCCCCCTCGGCGAGACCGGCATCCACTCGCGCCTCGTGCAGCTCGCTGAGGATCTCCTCCTCCTGTGCGCCGTCGAAGATCGGCGTCGCGACCAGCTCGTTCCTCAGATGGGCCAGCCAACCGACGTTCGCCTCGAAGATCTGCCCGAGGTTCATGCGGGAAGGGACTCCCATCGGATTCAGCACGACGTCGACCGGCGTCCCGTCCGGGAGGAACGGCATCTCCGCCATCGGTCGGACGGTCGAGATGACCCCCTTGTTCCCGTGTCGACCTGCGAGTTTATCGCCGATGGAGATCGTCTTTCGCTGCGCGACGAAAACCTTTACCAGCTCGTTGACCCCCGCGTCGAGCTCGTCTCCCTGATCGCGGGAGAACTTCTTCACCCTGATCACCTTCGCCGTCCCGGCGACCGGTCGCATCCGCAGTGACGTGTTTCTCACGTTTCGGGCTCGCTCGCCGAAGATCGACCGGAAGATCTTCTCTTCTGGCGTTGGCTCCGATTCGCCCCGCGGGGTGATCTTGCCGACGAGGATGTCGCCGGTGCGCACGACCGTCCCTTCACGGACGATCCCGTCCTCATCGAGGTTCTTCAGATCCTCCTTGGAGATGTTCGGGATGTCGGCCGTGATTTCCTCCGGCCCGAGTTTCGTCTCCTCGGCCTTGACCTCGAATTCCTCGATGTGGATCGAGTCGAGCAGGTTCTCCCTCACGAGACGGTCGCTGATAACGATTGCGTCCTCGTAGTTGTACCCCTCGAACGGCATGATCGCGACCAGGAGATTCCGTCCGAGGGCCAACTCGCCCAGTTCGCTCGACGGCCCGTCGGCGAGGAGATCCCCCGTCTTCACCTCGTCCCCCTCGTCGAGCACCGGACGCTGGTGAAGAATCGTGTCCTGGTTCGAGCGATCGAAGTTGACGAGCGGATAGATCGTCTTCTTCCTCCCCTTCTTCACAACGATCTGCCGAGCGTCAACCTCTTCAACGACGCCGTTCCCCTCCGCGACAGCGAGCATCCCGGAATCCATCGCGGCCTGTCGCTCCAGTCCGGTTCCGACAAGCGGCGCCTCCGGGCGCAACAGAGGGACGGACTGGCGCTGCATGTTCGCCCCCATCAGGGCGCGGTTGGAGTCGTCGTGCTCGAGGAACGGGATCAGCGCCGAGGAGACTCCGACGAGCGCTTTGGGAGAGACTCCGATGAAGTCGACCTCATTTGGCGACACCAACCGGACTTCCTCTCGACCGGTCCGGACCTCAACCCGCTCACCGAGCAACTTCCCGTTCTTGCCGATCGGCGCCGTGGCCGGGGCGAGCATGAGCTTCTCCTCGTCGTCGGCCATCAAGTAGACGATCTCGTCGGTCACCTTCCCCCTCACAACCTTGCGGTACGGCGCGATGAGGAAGCCGTAGTCGTTGACGCTCGCGTAGCAAGCGAGAGACGTGATCAGTCCGATGTTCTGCCCCTCCGGCGTCTCGATCGGGCAGATGCGCGCGTAGTGAGACGAGTGGACGTCGCGAACCTCGATCTTCGCGCGCCGCTTGGTCAATCCGCCCCCGAGTGCGTTCAGCCGACGCTTGTGCGTCAGCTCGGTGAGGGGATTCGTCTGCTCGAGGAATTGCGAGAACCGTCCGGTGTAGAACAGCTGGTTGATCGCCCCCTGCACCGTCCGAGTCGAGATGATGCGCCGGATCGTGTCCTTCTCGTCGAGTGCGTACTTCGACAGTTTGTCCCGCGCGATCCGAGCCATTCGGACCAGGCCGGTCCGCAGCGCGTTCTCGCCAAGCTCGCCCGGAAGGCGAACGCGCTTGTTCGCCAGGTGATCCTTCTCGTCGAGGAGCGCCTCGTTGCCCGGCACCGCCACCAGGATCTGGATCGTCCGCACGATGTCGGCGAGATAGAGCACCGGCTGCCTCAACGCCATCCCCAGCTTCCGATTCACCTTGAATCGGCCGACCTCGGAGAGATGGTAGCTCGTTGGGTGGAAGTAGAGGTTCTCGAGGTATTCCCCCATCTGGGCTGGCGACGACCGATCGGATGGCCGTAGGCGGCGGTAGACGGCGCGGAGCGCCTCCTCCTGCGTCGTCGTCTGATCCTCCTCCAGCGCTTTCTGGACGTATCGGTTCACCAGGCGGATGGAATCGAGCTTCGCCGCTTCGAGTGCGGAGAGGTGCTCCTCCTGCAGCGTCTGCCCGGCCAGCAGGAGCGGCTCCTCGGCCTTCTTGAGAAGGATCTCGTCCACGGACAGGTAGCCGATGTAGGACTCCAGCCTTTCGGCCGTCACCGGGGAGACCTCGAACGAGTAGTAGCGCCGAATCCGATCCTCGTCGAAGCCGAGCGCCTTGAGGAGCGTCGCAACGCTGACCTTCCCCTTTCGATCCAGGTTCGCGCGCAGCGTCATCCGCTTCGTATCGAGGAGGATCTCCAGCCAGGCACCGAGCTCGGGGAGAATGTGCCCCTTGTACTGATGGACGTCCTCCTGTGTGAAGTATGCGCCGGGGGCGCGGGTTAGCTCGTTCACCAAGGCGTTCTCGGAACCGTTGATGATGAACGTGCCGCGGTTTGTCATCATCGGGAAGTCGCCGATGTAGAGTTCCGTCTCCTGCAGGAGCTTCCCTTCCTGTAGCAGGCGTGCGGTCACGCGGAGCGGACGTGCGAAAGTGAGGTCCTTGTCCTTACACTCGAGCTCGGTGTTCCGCGGCTCTCCGAGGTACGGATCGACGAACTCCAGAACCAAGCCGTCCTTGCCATGACCCTCGATCGGCGTGATGTCCGCGAAGGCGCGTGCGATCCCATTCTCGACGAAGCCGCGAAAGGAGGTGCGCACGTCGGCGAGGAAGTACGGTGGGGGAAGGATCTCCTGAATATGTCCGTAGGACCTTCGTTCTCGGTATTTCATGATTCCCCCTTAAAAAGGACGCTCTGCCTTAGGGCGGCCTCGGCCGCCCTAAGGCAGGCGTACAACAGCAGCTTGCTCTCCGGCTGGGTTGTCGTCCCGGTGGTTACTGCAGTTCGATCTCAGCTCCGGCCGCCTCCAGCTTCTCCTTGATACTCGTCGCCTCGTCCGGACCCACGTCTTCCTTGATCGTGGCCGGGAGACCGTCCGCCAGCTCCTTGCATTCCTTGAGGCCCTTGCCGGTGATCTCCTTGATCTCCTTGATCACCTGGATCTTCTTCTGACCGGCGCTCGTCATGACGACCTTGAGCGTGTCCGGCGCACCGCCGGAATCGCCCTCGGCACCGCCCGCCGGTGCAGCGGCGACGGCCACTGGGGCCGCCATTGCCGCCGAGACGTTGAACCGCTCTTCGATCATCTCGACGAGGTCGGCGAGATCCTTCACCGACATCTCCTCTATCTCCTGAAGGATGTCTTCTTTGGCCATTCGCTACTCCTCCTCTTTCTGCTCTTCGCGTTGTTTTCGCACTTCACTGATCACGCAGGCCAGCTCGCGAATCTTTGCCTGCAGCATGAATGCCATCGCCCTCATCGGACTCGATAGGAGCATCGCCAGCTTTGCCAGGAGCTCCTCGCGCGACGGGAGCGTGGCGTATCTGGCCACTTCGCTCTCCAGGACGAGTACCCCTTCGAACACCCCGCCCTTCAACGTGTAGCGAGGGGCGTAGGTCTTCCGGCACTCCTCGCTCAGCTTGAATGCAGTCGCCGGATCCTCGTACCCGAAGGCGATGCTGATCGGACCCGCAAACAAGCCGGCGAGTCCGTCGAGCCCCGCTTCGTCCGCGGCGAGCCGTGCGAGCGTGTCCTTGACCACACGGTACTCGAGTCCCTGCTTGGTGAACTTCTCCCGCAGCTCGACCATCTCGTTGGCCGTCAGCCCACGATAGTCTGCCAAGACAAGCGATATGGCGTTCTCGAGCTTCTCTTTCAGATGGGCAACTTCGTCGATCTTGGTCTGTGTCGGCATCCCGCTCTCCTAGCCCACCGCGTCCGCGACGGACTGGACTTCGGTGGAATCGAGGACGATCCCCGGCCCCATCGTCGAGGCGATGCACACCTTCTTAATGTACCGCCCCTTGAGGCCTTCCTCCGGCTTCCGCTCGGCGACGCTCTCGATCACGGCAAGGAGATTCCCCCTCAGCGCACTCGGTTCGAACGACGCCTTCCCGAAGACTGTGTGGATCACGCCAAATCTGTCCGTTCGGAATTCGACCATCCCCGTCTTCAGCTCGCCGATCACCTGTCCGATGTCCTTCGTGACGGTCCCCGTCTTCGGGCTTGGCATCAACCCTCGCGGCCCAAGAACCTTTCCGAGCTTCCCGACAACGGGCATCATGTCCGGCGTCGCAACGACCTTATCGAACTCGTACCAACCTTCCTGAATCCGTTTTGCCAGATCCTCGCCGCCGACGAAGTCGGCGCCGGCCTGCTCGGCCTCGGTGACGCTCCCCCCCTTCGCGAATGCCAAGACCCTGACGGCCTTTCCCGTTCCATGCGGAAGGTTGCAGGTCCCGCGGACAACGACCTGACTCGCTCGGATACCCAGACTCAGCGTGACCTCGGCTGTCTCATCGAACTTCGCCGTCGCAGCGGCCTTCATCTTATCGATCGCCTCATCGATGCCGAACGGGGTCTCGGGCGGGATGAGCGTGGCACTTCCTTGATACCGTCTGCTCCGTCTCACGCTTCCACCACCTCGACTCCCATGTTGCGCGCCGTCCCTTCGATGATCCGCATCGCAGATTCCATCTTGTACGTGTTCAGATCGGGCAGCTTGCGCTCGGCGATCCGACGAACCTGCTCCTTGGTGATCCGGGCGACCTTCTGCAGATGCGGCTCCGGCGAGCCGGATTTGACCCCTGCCGCCATCTTGATCAGCTCGGCCGCCGGAGGCTGCTTCAGGATGAAGTCAAACGTCCCCCGCATGTGAACCGAGATGACGACCGGGATGATCGTCCCGGGGATCTCGGCCTTCGTCGCGTCGTTGAACTTCTTGCAGAAGTCCATGATGTTGAGCTTGTGCTCACCGAGCGCGGGTCCGACCGGAGGCGCCGGCGTCGCTTGGCCGGCAGGAATGTGTAGGTTGATCTTCGCTATGACGTTCTTCGCCATGTTGCCTCCTCCCCTTTTCTTCCGTGGTTTACTACAGCTTTTCGATGCCCTCGAAACCGAGTTGCACCGGGGTTTCTCGCCCGAAGATCTTGACCATCACGGTCACCTCTTCGGCGTCCTTGTCGATCTCCTTGATCGACCCGGTGAAGTCGGCAAACGGCCCCTCGACAATCTCGACGACCTCACCGACGGTGAAGTCGATCTCGATCCTCGGCTCCGACGCAGCCTCGGATGACGCCGCAGCCGCGGCGACGGGCACCGCAAGGAGGCCCGCTTTCCGCTTGATCAACTTCATCTCCGGCCCTTCGATCGGCATCGGCTTGTATCTCGACCCGACGTAGCGAACTGCGCCCTTGATCCCGTCGATCAGCTCCATCATCTCCTCTTCCTCGAGGCCCATTCGGCCGAACACGTAGCCGGGGAAGAGGCGGCGCTTTTCGATCCGCTGGATCATCACGATACGCTTGTCCTTATACTCTTTAACCTTGAGGAGCCCCGAGGCGCGGCTCACAATCTGGTCATTCGATTCAACTCGGTCGCCGGCTGACAGTTTGATCCCCTTGCGAATCTTCACCAAGTACTTCTCGGGGATGATCCGTGTCTTCTCCTTGCCGTCCTTATACTCGAACGTCACGCGACGGACCTTGTCACGACCGACGATCGATCCTCGGTTGACGACAACGTACTGCTCGTCGCTGTCCGACGTGAGTGGGACGCCATTTCGTATCTTCTCTCCGGCACGTATGTCGCGGCGGATCCGCTTGTCCGCGGGGATCAGGTAGACCTCCTCATTGCGATTGGTCATCTCAACGATCACCCGCTGCATCGGCTCGACCTCAATGACCTTCGCGTCCTCCTCCATGTGCCGAGGAGGCTTGCGCGCGAGGACTTCTCCGCGGTGGACCCGTTCGTTCGGCTTCGCCACGAGATCGTAGTCGTAGGGGATTCGGTACTCCGTTCCCGCTCCGCGCCGACTCCGTGATGTGATCACCTCTTCGACCGGAACGAGGAAGTACGTCGTCTCACCTTCGACGGTAAATGACTCAACCGCCCTGTCCCATTCGCGCCTTTGGATCCGTTCGTTGAGGTCCTCTTTGACCTTCAATTCGGAGCCAGCGTAGGTCTGAATAGCGTACCACTTCTTCAATCGCATGGGTGCCCGGTCCTCTTACTGCACGAAGAGTCTCAGGAGGGTTCCGATGATGCCGTCGACGCCCCAGATGTAAACCGTGACAATGACGACCAGCAGCAAGATTAACGCGGTCAGTGAGATGACTTCGTTCCGCGTCGGCCAGCTCACGCGGGCGACCTCCGCACGGACGCCCTTGATGTAGATCCTGATCCGCTCGATCATCGGTTTGCTCCTTGCTCCACCGTCTTGTTGCAGGCCCTGGAGGACTCGAACCCCCAGCCTTCCGATTTGGAGTCGGACGCTCTGCCGGTTGAGCTAAGGGCCTGTGGCGTCT
>CBFCYU010000041.1:0-11605 GCA_965602415.1 uncultured bacterium
AAGACTTGAGGCCCGGGTGGGCTGGACCCGGGCCTCTGGAGGTTGGTGCGTGTTGGTGGGTGCTCTTACTAGAACGATGAGATGATGCCCCCCTCTCGTGAAGGTCTTGTCGGCAATCTGTGGCTGAATTGTGTGCCCAGAATGGCCCAGCGGAACGGCCTTACCGCTGTGTTTCGTGGTGAGCAGTCCCGCGCGGGATCGCATCACAGCTCCACGGTGTGCCAGCTCTCCGATCGCGGCGCGGGCCACCAGGGACATCCTGAGCCACAGCTTGAGTTGCAGGATCTGTCTTGCGGACATATCCTGCAACATTTCTCTGAACGCAGACTATCGTCAAGAAGCAGAGGGTGAATCACGTGACAGGACTACTGGCAACGGGCTTGGCGATCATGCTCGGCTATGTCCTCGGGGAGGTCGTGCGGAAGCTGGGACTCCCGCGAGTGAGTGGATACATTGTCGCGGGCCTGATCCTGAACCCACGGATCACCGGCCTTGTCTCGGGTTCCTTCGTCGATTCGATGGGGACAACGACCGACCTTTCCCTGGCGATCCTCACCTTCGCCATCGGCGGAACGCTGGCGTTCGGTCCTCTCAGGGAGCTCGGGAAGAAGATCCTCTTCATCGCCCTCGGCGAAGCTCAGTTGTCCGCTCTGCTCGTGACCGTCGGCTGTCTCGCCACGCTGCCGTTCCTGCTGCCCGGCGAAGGGGACTTCCTGACAACGATCGCTCCACTTGCCGTTCTGCTGGGCGCGCTGGCCTCTCCCACCGATCCCTCGGCGACACTCGCCGTCGTTCGCCAATACAAGGCGAAGGGGATGGTGACCTTCAGCATCATGGCGTCCGCCGCCCTCGACGACGCACTCGGCATCCTGAACTTCAGCCTCGGTGTCGTCGTCGCCTTGATCCTGATCACCCACCACGTGGAAGGGATCGGGACGATCCTCGAGCCGTTGATCGCCGTGGGGGGTGCGCTTGCCCTCGGTGCATCTGCCGGCCTCGCGTTTCGGTTCGCGCCCACGTGGCTCCGCGGCGAGACCGACGGGCTTCAGATCGCTCTCCTCTTGGGACTCCTCGGCATCTGCTACGGGGTCTCTTCCGTCCTCGGGTTCGACCAATTGCTCGCCACCATGGCGATGGGAATCACGGTCGTCAACACCACCCGGAGGCAGGAGCGACATCGCATCTTCCACCTTCTCGAGGAATCCGTGGAACCGATCGTGTTCATCGTCTTCTTCACGGTCAGCGGGATGCTGCTCGATGTGGCCGTGCTCATTCAGTACCTGCCTGTCGTGCTTCTGTTCGTGGTCTTTCGGTCGGTCGGCAAGTTGGCGGGAACCTACTTGGGGGCGAGGCTCGGGCACGCGTCTCGTGCAGTCCGCCGCTACGCTGGATGGGGATTGATCCCGCAGGGCGGGATCGTCATCGGTCTGGCCCTTCTCGTGCAACAGGAGACGGCCTTGGCGCCGATCAGCCACATCCTCCTCAACGTCATCATCGGAGCGACGGTCATCCACGAACTCATCGGTCCGCTCACGGCGAAACTGGCGATCATAAAATCCGGCGAAGCCGCACAGCCCCACTGAGTTCGCCCTGCCACAGAGTCACGACGATCTGTGTTCTTCACCTCCGGCGGCGCCGTGGCCTCACAGCGGACGCTACGCGCCAGCGGCTGCGGAAGGTCCGCGTTCCTAGAAGGTCGGAACGGCCGAGAACTGCCGCTACGCTTCTCTCGCCAGGAGGCGAAGCGCGATCTCGCGATACAGACTCACGGCTGCCGACAGCTGCTCGATCGCGACGTGGTCTCGCGGTCCGTGGGCGTTCGCGATGTCGCCCGGTCCGAGGACGATCGTCTCGATCCCATTCGCCGCGAGGTGGCCTCCGTCGGACCAATAGGTGACGCCGACCGGTTCGGCCGGGAGGCGGGCTTGCCGACACGCCTTCATCGCGGCTCGAGCGACGGTCGAATCCGAAGACGTACCGAGCGGCACGTGCGGCACCTTCGACGTCATCGGCATCTCTGCGACGTCGAAGGACAAGCCTTCGACGTCGTGGCAGATCGACGCGACGATCTCGCGGATCTCGGAGACCGGGCTCTTCTCGCCGGGGAGATAGCGGCGGTCGATCTCGATTTCGCACGTCTCGGGAACGATGTTCGGCTGTGTCCCGCCGCAGATCCGCCCGACGTTTACGGTCGACGAGCCCAGAAGCGGGTGCGTCCGCTCGGCGAGTCGTGGGCGCAGTTCGTCCTCCATCGACGAGACGATCCGGGCTGCGTACGACGCGGCGTTGACCCCCTGCTCGGGGCAGCTCCCATGCGCGCCGCGACCGATCAACGAAACCCTGACGAAGCACGAGCCCTTGTGTGCGACAGCGACCCGTAGCGATGTCGGTTCGCCGATGATCGCGTAGTCAGCGGTGATTCCCGCGTCGACGAGCGCCTTCACGCCAAGCGATCCCGACTCCTCGTCCACAGTCCCCACAAACAGCAGGTCACCAGCGAGAGAAGCGCAGCTTCTCTCACGTGCGTGCTTCGTATCGATCTGGGCAAGCACGCTTGCTTCGCCTCTCGTGATCGCGGCCATGGCGCAAGCCATGGCCGCAATCGCGCCCTTCATATCACACGCCCCGCGCCCCCACAGCGTCCCGTTCTCGATCCGCGGGGTGAACGCATCGGGCATGTCGCCGGCGGGGACTGTGTCGAGGTGGCCGTTGAGGATCAGGCTCGGACCGTCGCCTCCCGGGATCCGGGCGATCACGTTCGCGCGGTCATCGTCGACCGGTTGCAGTTCGGCGTCGATCCATCGATCCCGGAACCAGCCGACCAGGAACCGCCCAATCTCCACCTCGCGGCGTGGCGCGTCCGTGTGGCTTTCGATCGAGATGAGGTGTTGAGCCAGGCTCAATACCTCGTCGCATAGAAGCGCTTCCCGATCCATCGCGCTCACTTCTTCGTCGGAGCGAGCTTGGGCATCCGGGAAGTCCGCAGCGCCTCCTGCGCGGCGTCGCGCAGCTTGAACTTCTGGACCTTCCCCGACTGCGTCATCGGCAACTCGTCGACGATCTCGACGTAGCGTGGGACCTTGAAATTGGCGATCTCGCCGGAGCAGAAGTCGACGATCTCCTGCGGATCGATCGTCTCCCCACCGCGCGGGATGATGTACGCGACGGCGACCTCGCCGAAGACGTCGTCCGGCACGCCGACGACCGAGACGTTCCGCACCTTCGGGTGGGTGAACAGATACTCCTCGATCTCGGCAGGGTAGACGTTGAACCCGCCGGTGATCAGCATGTCCTTCTTCCGCCCGACGATCTTGACGTAGCCGTCGGCGTCCATCGTCGCCAGGTCTCCGGAGTAGAGCCAGCCGTCGGCATCGATCGCCTCGGCCGTCACCTCGGGCGCCTTGTGGTAACCGAGCATCACGTTGTACCCGCGGCAGGCGAGCTCGCCCATCTCGCCGACCGCCAGCGGTCGGCGATCGTCATCGGCGATCTTCACCTCAATCCCGTCGAGGGCGCGTCCGACCGTCTCGACGCGTCGCTCGATTGAATCGTCGAAACGGGTCATCGTGATCACCGGCGACGCCTCGGTCAGCCCGTAGGCGATCGACACGTTGCAGTGGAGTTCCTCCATCGTCCCCTTCATCACTTCGATCGGACACGGGGCCCCAGCCATGATCCCGGTCCGCAGCGACGACACGTCGTACGTCGACCCGTCTTCCTTCCCTTTTCGATTCCCCTCGAGCTCGAGGACGAACATCGTCGGGACGCCGTACAAGACCGACACGCGAAACCGCTCGACGAGCTCGAGCGCCTCCTTCGGCCGGAAGACCTCCATCGGGACCATCGCCGCGCCCCACGTGACCGAGCCGGCGATCCCCATCACGCAGCCGAAGCAGTGGAAGAACGGCACCGCGAGCAGGAAGACATCCTCCTCGGTTGCGTGAAGGACTTCGGTGACTTGCTCGGCGTTCTTGGCGATGTTGTGGTGCGACAGCATCGCGCCCTTCGGGTTCCCGGTCGTCCCGGAGGTGTAGAGGATGAAGACGTTGTCGCTCGGATCGCAGAGCGCCTCTCGCTCGGCGAGCTTCCCGTCGGCGAGGTTCGAATCGCCTAGCGCAACGATCTCGTCGAACCCGAGCATCCCTTCGCCCGGCTCACCGACGATCACGACATGCTTCAGGTCCGGGAGCTTCCCGCGGACCTCGCCGATCATCTGAAGGTAGTCGATCCCGACGAACGACGCAGCGGCGAACAGCGTCGTCGCCTCGGAGTCGTCGAGGATGTACTCGACCTCGTGTGTCTTGTATCGGGTGTTCATCGGCACGACGACCGCCCCGATCCGGGCGATCGCGAAGTAGGCGACGACCCACTCGGGAACGTTCGGCATCCAGAGACCCACCTTGTCGCCCTTGGCGACGCCGGTGTCGAGCAGGCCGCGAGCGAGCCGATCGACCCGCGCGTTCAGCTCCTCATACGTGAACGTCTCGCCTCTCGGGTCAAGGATGGCGCTTCGCTGCGGGAATCGCTCGGTCGTGTCCCGAAGGACTTGAGACAGCGTTCTCATCGATTCACCTCATCGCCGGTAGGATGTCGCCCGGATTATCGAGGACGCCAAATCCCGGCGCAAACTGGTTCGGCTTCAGTCGCTGCCGTACAATCCGCGCGTTCGTTCAGCCTCGTGGGCCGCAGCACCAGGACCAGGCTGCGTCAGGAGCGAAGATGATTCCCGCCGTATCGTTCATCGGCCATCACGACAGCGGCAAGACGCGATTGCTGTCGCACCTGATCCCGTACCTTGTCGACCGCGGCTTCCGAGTTGGAGCGGTCAAGCACGCGCCGCACCTCGGCACTCCCGACAACTCGGGGACGGACAGCGGGACGCTCGGGGCGGCCGGCGCGGAGCCTGTCCTCCTGATCGGCGAGGCAGACGCTGTTCTCACGTGGAAGCGATCCCCGGAAGAGGGGATCGAAGGGCTGATCGGTCGGCTCTTCCCAGACTGCGACCTCGTCCTCGTTGAGGGGCTGAAGCGTGGCCCGCTCCCGAAGATCGAGGTCTTCCGGCGCGGACGCGAGATCGCGCGCGAGCCGCTCGCCGGCGAGATCGACGTCCTTGCCGTGATCACGGACGATCGGATCGCCGCTCCCGACGGAACCGCGATTCTCTCGCCCAGGGACCTCCCAGGGATCGCAGAACTCCTTGAATCGACCTTCCTCTAAGGGCTGGCGATTGCGTCTCCAATGGGCCTGTGGTACTCTCGTCGCGTGATGAATAGCCCTTCCGCCGCCAGCTACGCGACCGCGGTGACCGCTGCCGCAGCGACGCTTTACCTCGTGCCTCGAACCATCGATCGGCTCGACGAAGGGCGTCGGCTTGCGGCTGCGCTTCTCTCGGACTCTAAGTCCGACGCGTCTCTGGCTATGCGCGGTGCCCACCCGGATCTGATCGAGCTGACGCCGCCGGAGAAGAAGGAGCGGATTGGGATCGATCAGGTCCGCGAGGTCATCCGTATGACCCAGTTCTCCCCGGTCCAGGCGAAGCGGAAGGTCTGCCTGATCCCCCGCGCCGAGACGCTCACCCCGGAGGCGGCGAATGCGCTCCTCAAGATCATGGAGGAGCCGCCGCGCGATCTCGCGTTCGTCGTCCTCGCCGAGCACTCAACTGATCTGCTTCCGACGATCGTGTCGCGCTGTCGGATGGTCCGGATCCCGCCGCCGGCACGCGAGGTCATCGTCCGTCGCCTCACGGACGCCGGGTATGCGGAGGCGGACGCAGCATGGCTCGCTCGCGTCGCCCTCCGCGACGGCGACGTTGATCACCTGACCGAGGCGAGACTCGACGTTCCCACGGGCGATGACGCCGCGTCGCCCGACCTGCGCGAAGGCGCCGTCCCGAACCTGGTCGCGACCGCGCTCGGCGGCGATCCGATCCGCCGGTATGAGGCGCTCCTTCTGCTCGTTGCTCGGATCGGTGCGCAGGACGCCGAGCTGCTGACGGTCGGTGTCCGCGCGCTCGCCAGTCAGGACCGCGAGACCCTCGCGCGCTTCCTTCAGGAACTGCTTGCCGCCTGCTTCGATCTGATCCGTTCAGCGTTCGATCCGGCCGGTGATCGACCGCCACTTCCCGAGATCCGGGATCGAGTCGGCACAGCCCGCCTCCAAGGCCTCTGCCAGGCGATCGACGGCGCGTATCGGTCGATCACCGGCTACGGACCGCCGGAGGCCGTTCTGCTATCGTTGATGCTGGCACCGGGAGATGATGCTGATGGCGAATGACCGCGTCGTGCTGGTTCGGATCCACAACCTCGATCGCGAGACGGCCTGTTTCAGCGCGGGCTCGGTTCCCGTTCAACCCGGCCAATCCTGCGTCGTCGATCACAACGGACTGCGGCTCGGCGTGATGCTCAACGAACTCGAGGCCGGCGTCGGTCTGAGTGACCAGCTCGATCCGGTCGTTCGGATCGCCTCGCCGCACGATGTCGACACGCATGGCTACAACCAGGCTGACGCCGAGCGGATCCTCTTCTCGACCCGCGAGGTCGTGGCGCGGCACAAGCTGCCGATGCACCTCGTCGCCGCCGAATACTCGCTCGACCGAAAGCAGCTTCGCGTCTACTTTACGGCGCCCCATCGCGTCGACTTCCGCGCGCTTCTCCGCGATCTCGCCGGCCGCTACGGCACGCGGATCGAGCTCCGCCAAATGGGGGCACGAGACGAAGCGCGGATCAAGGGCGGAATCGGGCGGTGCGGCCTCGAGATCTGCTGCCATCGCTTCCTTCACGAGCCGAACCCCGTCCCGATGGAGATGGCGTACGATCAGGAGCTGTTCGTGTCGCCTGAGCGAATCACTGGTTGCTGCGGTCGTTTGATGTGCTGCCTTGCCTACGAGCACGACACCTACAAACAGGCGTTGAGCCGGCTGCCGGCGCTCGGCGCTCAGGTCGCCTGGAACGAGAAGAAGGGGAAGATCATCTCCCACAACATCTTCCGCAACACGGTGACGATCCTGACCAACAATCGCGATCGGGTAGAGGTCGACGGTGCGGAGGTCACGGTCCTTCAGCCGGGGAAGCGCCGGAGGCGATGAGGCAAGCCCCCTCCCGTTCCAAGAGTTCCCATTCCGCCATCGAGATAGAGGCTTCCACGCGAGCCGCCTCCGCAGTGTACTGAACGATGTGCGCTCGCCCCGCCGTCGTCCACGGGATGAGCTTGTGGAGCACGTGAAGCGGGAACGTGAACGTGACTGCCCGGTCCTCCGGGAAGACAATCGATGCGATCCGCTCCTTCAGGCGATCGACGTGGAGTCCCTCGAGCGCCGAGACCGCGACGCCGCCGATCTCATCCGGCAACCCGTTCGGACACAGGTCGATCTTGTTGAGTACGTTCAGCGTCTCCGGTCGCTCTTCTTGCTCGTGGAAGACCTCCTGCTCGAGGATCTCCAGGACCGTTCGATGGTCGTCGTTCCAGGTCGGCTTGGCGACGTCGATGACGTGGATCAGGAGATCTGCCTGCTGAGCTGCCTCGAGCGTCGCCGCGAACGCCGGGACGAGGTGATGCGGAAGCTCGCGGATGAATCCGACCGTATCGGTGAACAAGGCGAGCCTTCCGGTGACGACCTCTCCCCGGCGGACGACCGTGTCCAGCGTTGCGAACAGCTTGTCCTCGACGAACACGTCCGTGTCGCACAGGCGGTTGAGAAGCGTCGACTTCCCGCTGTTGGTGTACCCGACGAGCGCGATCCGCGGGATGTCGCTCTTCATCCTCTTCTTCCGCCGGACGCCCCGCTCGGCCGTCGCCTTGACGAGTCGCTTCTCGAGCGTATGAATCCGGCGGTTGATCTTGTTCCGGTCGAGTTCGAGCCTCGTCTCACCCGGTCCGCGCGTTCCGACCCCGCCGACTGCGCGTCCGCCGGCGCGCGTCAGCGCCGCGCCCCAGCCGCGGAGGCGCGGGAGAAGATAGCGGAGCTGCGCCAGCTCGACCTGCAACCTCGCTTCCTTCGTCGCCGCCCGTTGGGCGAAGATGTCGAGGATCAGCTGCGTCCGGTCGATCACCTTGCGCCCCATCGCCTCTTCGAGGTTGCGCGCCTGGGCCGGCGACAACTCGTCGTTGAAGAGGATGACGTCCGCGTCGAGCTCTGCCGCAGCCGCCTTGACCTCCTCCACCTTCCCCCGACCGATGAACGTCGCCGAATCGGGGCGACGCCGGTTCTGTACGACCGTCGCGAGCGTCGAGATGCCGGCGGTGTTGGCGAGCGACTCGAGTTCGCGGAACGTTTCCTCCTCGGCGTGACTGTCGGTGATGCCGACGAGGATCGCCTGCTCGCTTCCATAGACGCGAGCCCGGGTTCCCAACCGATCTTCGATCAGCGGCTCGTGTGGGTGGTCACTCATTGTGTCGCTCAATCCTCGCTCCCAGGCTTCTCAGCTTTTCCTCGAGACTCGAATACCCTCGATCGATGAACTCCAATTGGGTCACGGTAGTGTATCCGTGCGCCGCAAGACCGGCGAGGACCAGCGCCGCCCCGGCCCGGATGTCCGTCGCCGCGACCGCTCGCCCCAGCAGCGACTCGACGCCGGTGATCGTCAGTCTCGTCCCGGCTCGGGCGATCTTCGCCCCCATCTTGCAGAGCGCGTCGACGTAGGCGAAGCGCCCCTCGAAGACCGACTCGACGAGGCTGCTCGATCCCGCCGCAAGCGTCAGGTAGGCGACGGACGGGGGATGCAGATCGGTTGGAAATCCGGGGTGCGGCGCGGTGACGACCTCGGCCGGAAGGGGCCGCGTCGGTCCACGTACCGTCACCGCCTCGGCTTCGATGGTCAAATCGGCGCCGGTCGACTCGAGTTGGCGGAGGAACGGCGTCAGGTGATCGCTTCGGGCTCCCACGACGGTGACAGACCCTCCGGTGATCGCTCCGGCCAGGAGGAAGGTCCCCGCCTCCATCCGGTCCGGGATCAGCGTGTGCTCCGCCCCGCGCAACTCCTTCCGCCCGCCGACACGAATCGTCCGGTCGTCCATCTCGATCTCCGCCCCCATCTTCCGCAGGAGGCACACGATGTCCTCGACCTCCGGCTCGATCGCGCCGTTCTCGATGACCGTCTCCCCACTTGCGAGGGATGCGGCCATCAGGATCTGCTCCGTCGCACCAACCGACGGGTACGGGAGCGTGATGCGCGCGCCTGTGAGACGATCGGCCGTGACGAGGACCACGCCATCTCGCTCCTCGACGCGCGCCCCGAGGGCACGGAGTCCATCGAGATGCAGGTTGATCGGACGGTGCCCGATCGCGCAACCTCCGGGAAGCGGTACGACCGCCCGTCCGAGCCGAGCGACGAGCGGGGCGAGCACGAGGAACGAGGCCCGCATCTGGCGGACCGAGTAGGCGTCCGCCTCTGCGGACAGGCTCCCTCCCGCCGCGATGGAAACGTGATCCCCGTGCCGGACGACGCGCCGGCCGAGGGCACCGAGCGTGTAGAGGATCGTGCTGACGTCCCGCAGCTGCGGAACGTGGTGCAGGACGACCGGCTCATCGGTCAGGAGTGCAGCGATGCAAGCAGGGAGCGCAGCGTTCTTCGCCCCGTCGACGCGAACCGTCCCGGAGAGCGAGATACCGCCTTCGATGCGAAGGGACTCCATCGGCTAGGGCATGTAGCGGAGCGGATCGATCGGGAACTCGCCGTTGCGGATCTCGAAGTGGAGGTGTGGACCGGAGGAGATTCCGGTGTTCCCGGAGAGGGCAATCTCCTGCCCCATCTCGACGAAACGGCCGGTCGAGACGATCGCACTCGACAGATGGCCGTACATCGTGAGGTACCCGTCGGCGTGCTCGATAACGAGCACGTTTCCGTACCCCGGCTGCTCGCCGTAGAAATAGACCTCACCGCCGCCGGCGGCGTGAACGGTCGTCCCCTCCGGGACGTCGATGTCGATCCCGTCGTGGTGGTGGCGGCTCCCGAGCACGGGATGGACGCGCCACCCGAACGTCGACACGACCTCGCCCTCTAACGGCCAAATGAACCGAGACGACACGCCATTCGACAGGCGGACGACGTCGTCCCAGAAGCTCGTCGTGACGTCGGGGATCAGGATCCGATCGCCGGCGTAGATCGTCGAAGACCTCGTGATCCCGTTCACCGTGGTCAGGGTCTCGACCGGAACGGCGTACGTGAGGGAGATGTCGGTCAGCGTCTGGCCTGGCTGAATGGTATGCACGACGCCTTCCCGAGACGCGTAAAGGACCTGGCCCGGTTGGAGTTGCCCGCCGCCGAACAACCGATTGCTGGCCAGGACGTTCGACACGCTGACGCCGAGTTGGGAGGCGACGTCGTTGACGGTCTCTCCGTCTGAGACGCTGTGCCGGAGGATCCGGTCTTCGATCGCGGGCAGTGGAGTGGTCGACCCGTCGTCTGTCGCGATCGGGAAGACGTCGAGCGGGATATCGTCCGTCGCGATCGCCGTTCCATCGTCCGGGCCGACGATCGTCCCGTTGTCGATGATGGTGAGGGGATCGTCGCGGCGGGAACATCCCGAGCGGACAAGGATCGGCAAGAGGATGATCGCGGCGACAAACAGCACCGCGATCGCGATGCGATCCTTGCGGATCGGTTTCTTCGTCCGATAGCGGTCGCTGTAGCTAGTCACTGCTCATCAGCTCCAGGAACTGATCGTTGTCCTTGGTCGCCTCCATCTTCCCCTTGATGAACTCCATCGCCGCCTGAGGATCGTTCAGCTGCGACATCATCTTACGGAGGATCCACACCCTGTTCAATTCCTTCTCGCCGAGCAGAAGCTCTTCCTTGCGCGTCGCGCTCTGCTCAACGTCGATCGCTGGGAAGACCCGCTTATTCGCCAGGCCTCGATCGAGGATCAGCTGCATGTTCCCGGTCCCTTTGAACTCCTCGAACACGACCTGGTCGAGCTTGCTCCCCGTGTCGATGAGTGCCGTCGCGATGATCGTCAAGCTCCCTCCGTTCTCGATGTTTCGCGCCGCGCCGAAGAACTCCTTCGGTTTGTAGAGCGCCGAGGGATCCATTCCGCCCGAGAGAAGCTTCCCGGACGCCGGAATCGACAGGTTGTACGCCCGAGCGAGTCGGGTGACGGAGTCCATCAGGACGACAACGTCTTGACCGAGCTCGACGAGCCGCTTGGCGCGATCCGTCACCAGCTCGGCGATTCGCGTGTGGTGCCGGGGCTCCTGATCGAACGTCGCCGCCACGACCTCTCCGTCGGGGACCGAGCGCGTGAAGTCCGTGACCTCTTCCGGGCGCTCGTCCACGAGGAGGACGAACAGCTTCACGTCGGGGTGATTCGCGATAATCCCGTTGGCGATCTGTTTCAGCAGCGTCGTCTTGCCGGCCATCGGCGGCGAGACGATCAAGCCGCGCTGCCCCTTCCCGATCGGGCAGAACAGGTCGATGATCCGCGTGGAGATCTCGGTCGGAGCGTGTTCCAACCTGTACATCTCGTCCGGATGCAGTGGGACCAAGTCCCTGAACTGCACGCGCCGGCGCGACTCGTCCGGATCAACTCCGTTCACGCCCTCCGCCTTCTGCAGAGCGAAGTAGCGCTCGTCGTTCTTCGGTGCACGAACCATCCCCGTGATCAGGTCGCC
>CBFCYU010000042.1:0-11022 GCA_965602415.1 uncultured bacterium
GCGGGCAAGGCAAGTAAGACAGCGGCAAGCGAAAGCGATCTGCGTTTCATCACTACGGAGAGCGTACGGCCTCCCGTATCTGAGGGCAAATGATAACCGTCCTCTCCGTCTCCGTGTTGCTTTCCGCCATTATGTATGCAACATATCGTCGAGCGACTGCACCGTTGACGGAAACAGGTTTTCAGCGATTCGGAGTGTGGGTCGCTTGACAAGAAGGACTTCGGGGACGCATACCCGATTCCCAAGTTCAGCCCTCGGCCATGCCTGCCGCAAGTGCAGTGGTACACTGCGCCGACTACCTGCGGCGACCAGGCCTCCAGATGCTCGCCCACTTCATTGACCATCGCGACAAGGCAAGGAATAGGCTCGTCCCCAGGGCTTCGGGGTGGTTTGCATCTGATGCTGTCGAAACGCGGAATGAGTTACGTCGCGGGGATCACACAGAGATAGCGTGTCACCGATACACGTCGCGCCGGTTACCGACCTTCACGATGGTCACAACAAGGATGGCGTCCCGGACGGTGTAGACGATTCGGCATTGCCCGCTGCGAATGCGGTACTTATCCTTCCCCGACAGCTTTCGGCAGCCAGCGGGTCGAGGGTCTTCGGCAAGCGAGCGAATCGCCCGGACGATTCGCTGTCTGTTCTTCTTCGAGTCGACGGTCTCAAGCTCCTTCAGAGCGGACGGCTTGATGAAGACGTCATATTTTTCCACGCTTGCGCAGCTCCTTGACCATGTCCTCAAACGGGAGATTCGGCTCCGAATCCCGCTGGTCGAACGCACCGAGATCCTCTGCATCCTCGGCAAGTGCGAGCTGGATGGCTTCGTTTACGAGATCGGACATCGTCCGATCGGTCTCTGCCGCCTTCAGGCGTAGAGCCCGATGGATTTCCGGATCGAGGTAGACGGTAGCGCGTTTCTGCGTCGTGCTCATGATGTCACTCTAGTCCTTTGACGCTTGGACGTCAAGTGACCCGTAGCGCACTGCAGCAACCATCAACCGACAGCGTGTTCACGATGCCGGCCTTCGTCGCTCAACCCCGGCGGAATTCCGGGGGGGCATGATACGAATTCGGATCGGCGCGTGTGCGAATCGAGGTTGCGTCCCCGGAAACACGCAACCATACTCGCGCAGAGGCGCAGAGACGCTGAGGAAGGCCCGGACAAAGGCACTAATTGATCGAGGAACCGGCGGGGGAGTATCTATACGGTGGATTCCAGGTCGCACCCCCTCTGTGCCTGCCTGTGCGGGTTCGCACGTAGACAGGCCTCAGCGTCTTGAGTGAGTGAAACGAACGGGCGCGAGTAGAGAGGCTCTTGCACTCCCTTCCTCTACCGGACAGAAGCATTCGCCGCGGAGCACACATTGCCGGGGGCAATCCACGGATGCATACCCTATTCCCAGGTTCAGCCCTCTGCCATGCCTGCCGCCAATGCCCGACCCCAGCTTCGGACCGTGCGATTCGGATGCGTCAGGTGATCCGCAGGATTTCCTTGGTGTGATCCAGGTTGTCGACCGTGAAGACGAGCTTGTTCTTGTCGGCGGCGGCGTAGATCGAAAGCACGTTGATATGCTCTTCCTTCAGATGCCCGAGGAGCGTTGCGAGCTCGCCGGGGTGACTGGGTAGGTCAAGCACGATCGCTTCGCGCTCCTCGAAGTCGATCTCCAGCTCACGCAGCTTCTTGCGTGTCGTTCCGGGGTTATCGGTGACGAGGCACACGACGCCTTCCTCCAGCACGGTCAGGCCGGCGATCCCATCGATGTTCACGTGCTCGTTCCCGAGGGCCTCCGCGATCTCGGCGATGGCCCCCGGGCAGTTACCGATCAAGAAGGAGAATTCCTTCACTCCGACCACCTCCCGGAGTCATGCTAGCACGTTGGGAGAGTTTGGAGAAGCCGATCGCGTTTGGCGGAAGGAATCACCACAGATAGGATGAGGTCCGAGAGGACACCATACTGCTTCCACTTCGATGCCCTTTGAACTGGCGCATCGGATGAGAAAGGGAGGATCACCGATGCCAGATCCAAGCAACGAGGACAGCCGCATAGCGCAGCTGACGAATTCGTTCGAGCAAGATGGCTTCGAGGTCGGAGACGGCGACATCTTCCGCCGCAATGGTCTGATCGGAATTGTCGCCAAGCACCGCATGGCGAAGAACAACGGCGCCGGTGAGGCCAAGCGAGCGTACTACGTCGAGGGAAGCCCGTGGGAGATGGGGTACCTGCTGGGGTGGATGGCCGAGGCGGAGATACGTCAGATGGCCGAAGGATACATCGAGCGATACGCCTGGGCGATGCTGCCGCTTGCGGCCGCAGCGCCGGAGGATCTCGGCGAGGGAGAAACCAGGCTCTACAAGACGCTGGTCAAACGAGTGTACGAGGTCTTGCCGCCGGACGCGCCCGAGGACACGCCACTCGGACGGCGCATCGCGGAGATGCGTGGCATGGCCAAGGGGTGCGAAGATGCAAACCCGGATACCGACATCACGTTTCCGAAGCTGTGGGCGCTGAACGCCGGAATCGATCGCCTGTTCTCGCTTCTCTACGAAGTACGACTGGGGGAACTGATGTTCGGGAAGAACCGGGCGAAAGCCCGGAAGATTGACTTGCCGATGGGCTGTAACGGGCTCGCCGTGCTCAATGACGCCGCCGAGGATGGACCGCTGTTCGCCAGGGACTTCATGTTCAAGGCATGCGACGTCTTCCAGGACGTCGCCTGTCACGTGATCTACCGACCCATCCCCGACGATACAGATCGGGAACCGTTGGCGATGGTGGCGATGACCGCGCCCGGCTTCGTCGGGAGCATCTCGGCGATGAACATCCATGGTGTCGCTGCGGGGGTGGACGTCGTGCACGGCGACAACAACAGCCCGGAGTACCTCGGGATGAACTCGCTGTTGCTCGTGCGAGACGTGATCGAACACTGTGCGACGATCGAAACGGCGGCGGACCGGATCCTCGACATGGATCGCGGTGTGACGTGGCTGTACCCGATGGCCGCCGACGGCGGGGAGGGAAACAACGGCGACCGCGCGTGCGTCGTCGAGGCGAGCGCGACGCCGCGGGACAAGGGCGGAAAGCCGGAGGGAAAGATGCAGTACCTCGACTTCGCCCGCAAGGAACTCAAGAAGCCGGTCAATTTCCTGCCCGACCAGGAATTCCTCGACGACCACCCGACCGTCAAGCCACGGTGGAACCGGAACGGCGCAATGGTCCGGTGGGAGAGCTTCGAGGAACCGACGGCCTACATCGATCGGTACAACGAGAAACTCTGGAAGCGACGGGTGCGACCGAGACTCGCCTGGGGGAAGGTGAAGGACCAGTTCGGCCCGAGAGGGCGGATCGACGCGTCTCATCGGCAGTGGCGGTGTCCTTCCGGATCGTACTTCGCGCCGGTTCGCGGAGAGCCGGGGAGGATTGTCCTGACGAGCAACCACTACATCTGTCCCGAGATGCGGATCTCCGCGATGGACAAACTGACCAATCTGATGGACGACCGGTATGCAGACGACTCGCAATGGCGGTACGACGAACTCAATCACCTCGTGGTCCGGGAGCGGTGGTACAACGCGGGGAGCCGAACCCCACGGGATACTCCGCGAAGGATCTCATACGACGCGGCGAAACGGCTGATCAACTTCCTCGAGCCGATGTGCGCGGGGGACGGTCGATGCCCGTACAGAGAGAAGAGGGAATGCTTCCACTACAAGAAGTACCACCCGGAGGACTGCACCAAGCCTGTTGGTGAACGGACCATCCCGATCGAGGGTGTCGTCTCGCTGTTCGATCTGAGACGTAGGACGATCGACAGCTATTACGGCTACTACGGCGACGCGTGGGTGAAGATTGCCCTGCCTAGCTACGTCGACGGCGCGAGGTAGAACAGGATTGCAAGGTAGTGGCAGGTGCTTCCGCCGAGGACGAACAGGTGCCAGATGGCGTGGTGGAAGCGGAGGCGTTTCCACCCGTAGAAGGCGATCCCCGCTGTGTAGAGCAGGCCGCCGGCGGCGACGTAGACGAGCGCCTTGTGGGGAACCTTGAGCCACAGTTCGCGTGCCGCGACGACGATCAGCCAGCCCATCAGGACGTACAGGCCGACCGACGTCTTGCGAAGTCTCCCGATGAACACGCTCTTGAAGACGATCCCGAGGATCGTCAGTCCCCAGATCGTCGCGAGGAGCGTCGCCCCCCAGCGCCCCCACAGCGCCAGCAGGAGGAACGGTGTGTAGGTCCCGGCAATCAGCAGGTAGATCGAGCAGTGGTCGAAGACCCAGAAGACCTTCTTCGCCCCGGGATGGTGCAGCGCGTGGTACAGGGTGGACGAGAGGTGGAGGAGGAACAGGCTGGTGCCGTAGATCGCGAAGCTCGTGATGTGGAGACTCGTCCCTTCCCCTTGGACCGCGCGGACAAGGAGGAGAGCCGTGCCGAGAAGGCTCAGAACGGCCCCGATGCCGTGGGTGACGCTGCTGGCGATCTCCTCGCCCACCGAGGACTTGGGAGGCTGATATCGTTCGTCACGTCTCTTGTTCATCGTGCGAATGGTACCGGAGGAGCCTGGATTCCTCAGCCGATCAGTCGGAGTCACTCCATCCGGCCCCGAGATTCCTTTCGTAGAGGATGGCGTTTCCCGCTTTCCCGACCGCGACAAGAATGCCCATCTCGCGAAGCACGTAGGCGATCTTCCGCGCCATCCACCGCGGCCGACCGATCGCACTTGCGAGATCGGCGGTCGTGAACGGCTCGCCCAGCGAGGCCGGCACGAACGCCAGGTAGTCCGCCGGGTGGTGGAGGGAGACGGAGTCGATCACCTCGACCAACCGCCGCTCCTGAACCTCCCACTTCTTCTGGTACCGTCGAACCCTCGGGCGGCTTCGAGGGCGCCGGACCTCCTCCTCGTGGATCAGGACGATGTCGATCGCGAAGTTCGGATCGCCGAGGAAGGCACGGAGGTTGATCAGCTCGTGGAACGCGTCGAACAGCGAGCCGCGCTTCGGCGAGCGTTGGGAGCGGATCTCCGCTCCGGTCTCGTCGAGCGTGCTGATCGTCTTGAGGGCAGCGACAGGCAGGAGCAAGCGGACGGCGTGACGCCCAAGGAGCGCAGCGAGTTTCCGCTTGAGGACGAAGGTCGAGCCGGTCTGGATCTCGATGATCTGGTTTCCACGGACGATGTCGGCGACGAACCGACCGACGGGGACCTCGAATCGATCGCCATCCTCGGACGCCCAGCGCTTCATCGCAGCGTGGAGCGGCTTTTCGTTCAGAGTGCCGATGTGCGGCGTGCGGTCTTCCGTTTGCGTTGCCACGTTGCGCCGCCCCCCCTAGCGGACGATCAGCCACGTCCCGGCGAACAGAACCAGCATGCCGATCAGGCGTCGAAGATCGAAGCTATGCTGGACCGAACCGAGGAACCCGTAGTGGTCGAGGATCGCGCTGAGGACAAGTTGAGCGACGATCGCCAGCGTGATGGTCGTCGCCAGGCCAATGCGGGGGATCGCGAAACTGTAGGTCGCGAGGATGATCACTCCGTACAGCCCGCCGATGAGGATGTACCACGGGACGGACCTCCATGCCGTTAGATTCCCGCCCCACATGAACAGAAGGACGATCGCGGAGAGGATGAGGCCGCCGAGATGGATGATGAACACGCTCTCCATGACCCCGATCCGATCGCCGAGGATCCCGGCGGAGAACGACTGGAAGCCAATGGCCAGACCACCGACGACGGCAACGAGGGTCGCGGACAATGCAACGGACATGCGATCTCCTTTCCACGCGGCACGGGGGAGTATCGGAGGCGCGGCGAGCTACTCGGGCGATTCCCCCTCGAAGTGTGCGATCAGATCATAGACGAACCGGCACTGGCCGGGGAAGAGGAGGAGATAGGCGAGGGAGGTCTCCCGATCGGCACGGGGCAGCCGGAACCGGGAGCCGTCAATCAGCGTCTGGAGGCCGCGAAGCTGTCTCTCATACTCGTCGACGAAGGACTGAGGGAGTCTTCGCGAGGCGAGCGTCCGCGTCACCGTCACGCCGAGTCGGCTCGGGTTCGATCGGGCGGACTCCAACCTCTGAACACCGCGGCCGGTCCGCTTCCCGTGACGGATCAACGCGTCGGCGAGTCGGCCGAGGAGGATCTCGGCCGAGCGTCCGAGCATAACGACTGAGGAAGGGTGCCGACCGGCGAGAAACGCGAGAAGCGCCTCCCGGGTCGTCTCGATCAAGTCCGGGTCGACGGCGTCCCGGCAGCTTGCCTCGAGGAGAGAGATGTATCCGTCCGGATCGTGGGCAAGGACGGCGCCGTCTTCGAGACAGTCCGAGCCGAACTCGGTGACGTGCACGAACGGGAGGTTCAGATTGAGCGAGTTCTTCCCCGGTGCGAGGACGCCCTGAACGAGGAGCTCCCAGAGGATCTCCTGGAGGGCGAGTACGTCGTGGCGCTCGTAGTCGTCTGTTCGCTTACGGATCTCGGTCTCGATGGCGTGAAGATGTGTTTGAGGGGTCTTCCTCAGGATCTCCAGTGCCAACGGGCGCAGGCTCGCTTTGTCCATGATCGCTCCAAAGGATACAGGGCTCGGAGATCGACTCACAACCGGATCGGCGCACGTGGGTGGGCGCCGAGACGTCGGGAACCCACACGCTGCGTTCGGCTAGAAGTCGATGACGAACTCGCCGTTCTCGTAGAACAGCTCGTCGTCGGCCCAGATCTTCCCGCCCTGAGAGAGGTCGCAGATCATGTCCCAGTGGATGCCGGATTGGTTCACGCTTCCGGTCTCCGGCATGCCTCGTCCGAGGGCCATGTGGAAGCTCCCGTTGATCTTCTCGTCGAACAGGGTGTTGCCGGTGGCTTTCGTGATCCCCTCGTTCGTCCCGATCGCGAATTCGCCGACGAAGCGCGCCCCCTCGTCGGTGTCAATCGTCTTGAGAAGGAAGTCTTCTCCCTTGTCGGCGGTCGCCTTGACGACCTTCCCCTTCTCGAACCACAGATGGACGCCTTCGAGCCTCCGGCCCTGGTAGGTGGTCGGATAGGAGAAGCGAACGTGACCTTCGACGGAGTCCTCGACCGGGCCGGTGAAGACCTCGCCGTCGGGCATGTTTCTTTCGCCGCAGCAATTGACGAACGTTCTTCCTGCAATCGACATTCTCAGCTCGACGTCCGGGCCTTCCACGCGCAGCGCGCTCTTCTGATCGAGCCACTCCACGATCTTCCGTTGCTTTGCCTCGACGCCCTTCCAGTATCCAATTGGATCGTCCAGGTCAGGCAGGCAGGCGCTGTAGACGAAGTCTGCGTATTCGTCCAGGTTCATCTCGGCGTCCTGCGCGTAGGCGTTCGTCGGATACAGCGTTCCGACCCAACGGAAATCGCCCTCGGCCGTTCGCTTCATGATGGTCCCAAACAGCTCCGACTGCGCCTGCTGCGACAGGGCGATCTTCTCCGGGGGCACGGTGGTCATTGCCTTCGTGTTCACTGAACTCATGAGCGAGATCGCGGCGTCGTATGTCTCGAAGACCAGCTTCATCGGCTCGGGGATGTGCCGAATCTGTTCGTCCGAACCGTGGCGGTACATCGCTTCGGGAATACCGGGGATCTGAGCGAGCGTCAACGGATGACCGCCGGCCTTGATGACCTCGGTCGCGACCGCTTTCAGCAACGGGGATGCAACGGCACCGCCCTGGACGATCACCTTGTCTCCGGGCTTGACGCCGATGGAGTAGTTGACCAGGACCTGCGCCAGTTTCTCGACTCTCGGATCGGGCATGACACTCTCCTTCCAGCTTGACTGGCAACGCGACTGATTGTGCACCATGTGTGTTGCGCCAGCGAGCCTCTCGGTTCAGCGCTCTCACGAGTGGAGGGAGACTAGATCTCGATGAGATCGAGATCTTCCGCCGTGAGTGGGACGGTGTCAGCGGGGAGGACGGCGACGCGGCGGCGTCCATCGCCGTAGGCGCACGATGTGAACAGGGTGAGACAGCGATCGTCGAACAGGAACGTCGGAGCGAACGGTTGGTGTGAGCGGATGAGGATTCGTGTATCGAGTTGCTCCGATCGGCGGTCGAACTCGACGCGGCCGAACGACGGTCGCTGCCGTCCGGCCGCAGGGAGGCCCCCGCCTCGCGAACTCTCCCAATCCCCCCATGTGACCGCGCGCCACGCCTCCGAGCCGAGCTCGATTGCGTCGATCGCGTCGAGCGACGGAACGTCCGGCAGGGCCCCGTGAACAGCGAGGACTCCCGCCGGGTGCCACGCCGCGAGCGGAAGATGGGACAGGGCATCGCCGAGCTGTACTGCAGTATCCGTTACGAGGCCGTCCCAGAAATCGGCGGGCGAGAACGGAGCGACGTTCCACGCCTCGTGGTTTCCCATCAACAGGTGGACCGAGTCGGGATGAGCGATCATCTCCGACAGGATGAGTTCCAGGTTCCCGAGCGAGTCGGGGCCCCGATCGACGACGTCGCCGAGGAAGACGATCGTGTGCTCCGGGGCGGCGAACCGCGCCAGAACGCGCTCGGTCGCCTCCCGGTCTCCGTGCGTGTCGCCGACGAAGACGATCGGATGATCATCCGAGGAAAGACGGACGAGTCGGCCGCGTGCGCGAAGCCGGACGGAGAGATCGTCGAGGAGGCGATCGAGGTTCATGGACCGACGATACCTGAGGCGGTTCTCGGGAACAACGGTGTGCCAGTGTGCAATCGCGCCCTTAGCGATCCGGGAGCGACGTCAGCGCCGACTCAATCCCGCCGGTGACGAACTCGGGCAGACCGGCCTCCCGGCTCTGGAAGTAGAGACAGCGGAGGACGTTCCGTGCGTTCACGAAGCGGTGATGGACCCGCGGCAGCTCTCCCGTCCAGCGCGCCTCGGGGACGAACCGCAAAAGCCAGCCGACGATCCACTCCCGAGCGAATTCGGATCGCTTGAGGATCTTGATCGCGGCCGAGGCCATCCGCGTGTCCTCCTCGAAGACGAAGACTGCCGAGTCGGTTAACGCTTTCCGGGCGATCGCGTCGAGCATCGCCGCCAGGGCATCGACCGACACCTCCTTGCATGGGCCAAGCTGCCCGAGCACGTCGGCGGCATGGGCGGCGCCGTGGGCCCACCACCTCTCACTCGACACGTATCCGCGCAGGTCCTGCTCGCGATCCAAGTACTCGATCGTCTTGGCGAGGATCAAGTCCACGTCCGATCGGGAGAGAAACGGATCCTGGCGGTGCGTGTGGACGATTGGCGCGAGGAGCAGGACGGAGAAGGCTCGCATGAACACGCTGTCTTCTCCTGGGGTCTCGATGCCGAGGAACAGATGGTTCGGATCGACAAGGACATGAGCCAGATCCGTCATCGCGTCGTCGTCGAGGGTCCTGCGGACGATCCACCGGTGGAGCGTCCCGTAGACGTACTGCTCGCGCAGCTCCCCGTTGACAGAACCGAGAGACGGAAGGATCTCCCGGGCGAACGCAACGGGGGAAACGTCCGCGGGCGGAGCGTAGTCGTTCTCTGCAACAGCCTTCAGGCGGTTCTTGATGTCGGATTCGGTGGGCATCGCTCCTCCTTGAGTAGGCCAGGTCAACGACTCAGGGCTCCCAATGAGCACACAAGCGCGACGGGTTCTTCGATGTTGCTGCTGTGCCCAGTTCCTCGCTTGGGACTCGCGCTTCGCTACGGCGGACCGATCTCCGAGGTACAGTTCGGACATCGCGACGCGTCGATCGGGATTGTCATCCGACAGCGCGGACACTCCTTCGTAGTCGGCGGGCCTTCCTCGGCCGGCTTCTGCGCCCGCATCGCGGCGCGAACGAGGAGGAACATGACCAAAGCGACGATCAAGAATGCAATGACGGTGTTGATGAACGCGCCGTAGTAGATTGCCGCGGCACCCGCCTCCCGCGCTGCCGCGGCCGACTCGTAGGCCTGGCCGGACAGGTTGACGTAGAGGTTGGCAAAATCGACGTTCCCGATCAGTTTCCCGATGATCGGCATGATGAGATCATCGATGAACGACTTGACGACCGTCCCGAACGCCGCACCGACGATGAACGCGACTGCCAGCTGTAGCAGGTTCCCTTTCAGGACGAAATCCCGGAACTCCTTGCGCATTCCTTCCCCCTTTCTTGCTCCCTGTGAGCCTCATCATAGGAAGCGGCTTGGCAAACGTGAAGTCTGGGCGCTGTGACGTCTAGTGTGTCTGCGGACCTCGTTCGGGGAACGCGGTTCACGGGGCCCTGCTGAAGCGCGAGGAGTCCCTGCAGCGGACGTTTTCCGCATTACACGAAACGGCGGATCGAATGCCGTATAATGGCCGCATGGTCACGCTGGACGATGTTGCGCGGTTCCTCGGCCTGTCGAAGCGTGCCGTTCGCCTGCGAGTGAACGCCCTGGGTGATACGCTGGACGGGTATCTGACACGAGGCTCACGAAATCGGCTGATCTTCAAGGGGGAGGCCGTCGCCATCCTCCGCCGTCTCGAGGAACTTCGCCAGCAAGAGGGGCTTCCGATTCAGCAGGCGGCCGATCGGTTGAAGGACGAGCTGGTTGACGAGGACGCGTCCTCGGACCTTTGTATTGTCATCCAGTCGGACGTGGAGACCGAGGTTTTCAGAGAGGTCATACGAGAACTCTGTCAGGAGCGCGATCGTTGGCGCGAGTACGCCCAAGCACTCGAGTCCGTCCTGCCGAACGAGCTGAAGTGGTTGATCCAGACCTCCCCGGTCGTCCCCGAGGATCGCCGTCTGAATTAACGCAGATCCGCGCACAGTCTTCTCGTCTCAGCCTGGCGATAGCACCGCTTCCTGAGCGAGCAGCCGAGGAACGACGATCGCCCGCACCAGCGGCGGGACGCGATCCCCGATCTGAAGGTCCGCCATTGTCTTCTTTCCCGCAGCCTTCTCTCCCGGCGGGTTGAGCAGGGCGATCGAGGCTCCGGGCTCGAGCCTCGTGCGTTCGAGCAGCGCGAGGCCGACCTGGGTCTCTCCGAGGCTGACACAGCTCGTGACCCGGCCGATCACCGCTCCATTCCGATCGAGGACG